>JBQTJD010000870.1:0-6476 GCA_052387475.1 Anaerolineales bacterium
TCGATTGCGTCGTCTCGATTGATGTTTTGGAACATCTGGCTGAAGATCAGCCCTTCCTGCGGGAGCTGCGCCGCGTGTTGCAGCCCGGCGGTCGTGCGGTTGTAACCGTGCCCAACGGCGACCCTCAACTGTTGGCGAATCGCCTCAAGCGGTGGGTGGGCATGCAGCCCGCGGTGTATGGGCACACCCGTGCTGGCTACACGCCCGCCGAATTGCAGGACGCTGTGGTGCAGGCTGGGCTGCGCCCCATCGGCAGCGGCGGCTACTCGCGTTTCTTCACGGAGAGCGCGGAACTGCTGATCAACTTCGCTTACGTCTTTGTGCTGTCTCGCCGGCGCGGGCCGACCCGCAACGGATCGATTGCCCCGACATCGTCCATCGAGCTTAAAAACCACGGCGCTGCCTACCGCCTTTACCGGTTGGCCTTTCCGCTGTTGAGCCTGGTCAGCCGGCTGGACCGGTTCCTGCCCTCCGGGAGAAACTACGCCGTCTTCGTCGTTGCCATCAAACCGGACGCGGTAGGACAAGCGCGGTGAATGTTTTGATTACCGGCGGCGCCGGGTTCATCGGCAGCCACCTCGTCGACAGCCAGCTCGCTCAAGGTCACCAGGTACGCGTCGTTGATCTCCACCCAGGCCGACCGTCGGAGACGCTGCCCCATCCCAACCTCGACGTCGTACAGGGTGACATCCGCGACGCCAGGTTGGTGGAGCGAAGCCTCGCCGGCGTAGACGTCGTCTACCACCTCGCCAGCGCCCATCTGGAGGTGAGTCTGAGACCATCCGATTACTGGCAGATCAACGTCGATGCGACGAACGGCTTATTGGAGGCGGCCCACGCGGCGCGTGTCCGGCGGGTGGTGCACTGCAGCAGCGTTGGGGTGATGGGCGACATCAAAAATCCACCGGGCGACGAATCGTCGCCGCACCATCCGACTAACCCCTATGAACAGACCAAGTTAGCCGGCGAGAACGCGGCCCGGCAATTTGCGGCGCGAACGGGTTCACCCGTTGTCGTTGCCCGCCCAGCATGGGTCTACGGGCCGCGCTGCCCGCGCACAGCGAAGTTGCTGCGTGCCATCCAGAAAGGGCGATTTGTGGTGTTCGGCAACGGTCACACGTTGCGCCATCCTCTGTATGTTGCCGACGCCGTGCGCGGATTGGAGCGCTGCGCGGATGCAGACAGCACGCCGGGCGAAGTCTATATCCTGGCGGGCGAACGCGCCGTGACCGTGGATACATTGGTGCGGACGGCTGCCGAAGTGTTACAGGTGCCGCCGCCGCATCTTCACCTTCCGGTTGGACTGGGTCTCCTGGCGGGCTACGTCCTGCAATGGGCCTTCAAATCGCTAGGCAAGTCTCCTCCCTTTTCGCGGCGCAGCATGGATTTCTTCTTGAAGGATAACGCCTACGACACGCGCAAGGCCCAACACAGACTCGGATTTCGACCCCAGGTGGACTTGCGGTTGGGCCTGGAAGCCTCCTGGCGCTGGCTGACTGGTAGTCAGGATGAAGTTGGACACATCGAACGGCCTTCGCGTATGCGGGCCTGAGCGGCGGGCCACTGGCAGACCGGGACCACCTTTTTTGCATTGAACACGGAGGATGTCACTATGGCGGCGATGAAAAAGTCGCAGCGGTCTATTGTCTCAGCCGTGCACGATTACTGGAATGTCCACACACTGGGCCTCCAGTATGTGACCGACAAGCAGCTCGAGGTGGGCAGCCCGGCGTTCTTCGCGCATATCCGGCCCTGGATGAATCCGTACAAGTTTCCGTGGATCATGGCACGGATTGAGCGCGAGGCTGCGCTCTTGCGTGGCAAGCACTTGCTGGAGATCGGCTGCGGCATGGGCTACGACAGTCTGGAGTTTTTGAAGCGTGGCGTGCGCGTCACCGCCACCGATCTGACGCCGAACGCCGTGGAACTCACCCAGCGTCATTTCGAATTAGAAGGGGTCCAGGCCGAGGCGGTGCGCACGGCCAACGCGCTCGATCTGCCGTTCGACAACGACGTCTTTGACGGGGTCTGGGCCAACGGGGTCGTTCATGCCACTGGCGACACGGCCCGCGCCGTCCGCGAGGTGCGGCGGGTGCTGAGGCCGGGCGGGCGGGCTATCATCTCGCATTTCTATCGCCGGCCGTCCTGGATGTACGTGCTGCACCGCCTCGGCCGCGAAAACATTGAATCCCCGGAGCAGGACCCGCCGGTCAACGAGTTTTTGACCGAAAGCGAGATAGAGGCATTGTTTGGCGGCTTTCGGATCATCGAGGCGGCCCGAGAGCACTATCGTGCCCTGCCGGTTCGGCGCAGCGGCCTGAAAGCAGCGTTGTATCGATACGGGTTCAGACCCATATATAATCGTCTCCCGGAGGCATTGGCCGTGCGCTGGGCGTACAAGTATTCGGTGACGGCCGTCAAATTGTAGCGGCCGGCGAACATGTGCGGGATTTGCGGGATCATCAGCGAAGCCGGCGTCGAGCCGGGCGAGCTTGGCCAAATGCTGAGGGCCATCTCCCACCGCGGCCCCGACGATGAAGGTGTGTTCATCGCGGGCGGTGTTGGATTGGGGAGCCGGCGCCTGAGCATCATCGATCTGCCCGGTGGGCACCAGCCGATGGCCAACGAAGACGAGACCGTATGGGTCATCCACAACGGCGAGATCTACAACCATCTGGAACTGCGCCGGACGCTGGAGCAGCAGGGGCACGTGTTTCGCACCCGGTCCGATACCGAGGTGATCGTCCATCTGTACGAGGCGCTCGGTGAACGCTGCGTTGAGCAGCTCAGCGGCATGTTCGCCAGCGCCATCTGGGACGCGCGGCAGCAGAAGCTGGTGCTGATGCGAGACCGCCTCGGTCAGAAACCGCTGTTCTATGCACAGGCCAATGGGGTCTTCCGGTTTGCCTCGGAGGTCAAGTCGATCCTGGCCGCCGACCAGTCCGAACGGGAAATCGACCTAGAGTCGCTGCACGACTTTCTTTCGTTGCGCTTCGTCCCCTCGCCGCGGACGATGCTGCGCCACGTCCACAAGCTGCCGCCCGCGCACCTGCTCGTCTTCCAGCACGGCCGCTTGGCGCTACGGCGCTACTGGGATCTGTCTTTTCGCCCCAAGCTCGATCTGGGCGGAGCCGACTATGTCGACCGCCTCCGCGACAAGCTGAGGCAAGTGATTGCCAGCCACCTGATCAGCGATGTGCCGGTGGGGGCGTTCTTGAGCGGCGGGATGGACTCCAGCATGATCGTGGCGATCATGGCCGGCGACCTGGAGCGGAAGTTTCAGACTTTCGCCGTCGGCGTCCGGGAACAGGATTTCAACGAACTGCCGTTTGCGCGCCTGGTGGCGGAGCGCTACGACACGCAGCACGTCGAGCGCCGGGTGGAATCCAGCCTGATCGACCTGGTGCCTCGGATGGTCTGGCACCTGGACGAACCGGGCGATCCGATCGCCGCCTGCCAGTACTACGCCGCCGCGCTGGCCGCCCGCCAGGTCAAGGTCGTGCTGGGCGGTGATGGCGGTGACGAGCTGTTTGCCGGCTTCGACCGCTACCGCGGCCTTGGGATCTCCGAACGCTACGCGCTGATCCCTGCTTCGCTCCGCGAGCACGCGATCGGCCCACTGCTCGCACGTCTGCCGGACAGCTTTGCATACAAGAGCCTGTCTCAGCGGCTACGATGGGTTCACCAACTCGCCAAGCAATCCGCGCCTGGCCGGCGTTACGCAGAAGCCACCTGCTTCTTCCGCTTCAACCATTACGACAAGCAAGCGTTGTTCAACCCCGATGTCTGGCAGTCCGTTGGCCACAAGGATTCTGCCGACGTCATCGCGATCCCGTTTGAGCGCGCGGACGCCGATGATCCGCTCGACCGGATGCTCTATGCCGATATCATGACGCGGTTGCCGGAGCACTCGCTCATGCTTTCCGATCGCATGACCATGGCCCACGGGCTGGAGCTCCGCTCGCCTTATCTGGACCACGAGTTAGTCGAGCTGATGGCCGCTTACCCGGGCTACATGAAAATTCACGGTCGTGAGCTCAAATACGTGCTGCGCAAGCTCGCCGCTGGCTACCTGCCCGCACCGATTGTGCGGCGTGGCAAACAGGGCTTCATGTTCCCGGTGGCTTACTGGTTTCGGGACGAGCTCTATCCATTCGTCAAGCGCTTCTTGCTGGAGTCACACTTGGTCAGGCAAGGTTTCTTTCGCGAGGCGGCTGTGAGGCGGCTGATCGAGGAACACCGCACTGGGCAGGTTGACCATCACGTGCGGCTGTGGATGCTGTTGAACGTGGAAGTCTGGTACCAAATTTACATCCGGCAGGCCGAAATGTCGGCGGTCACCGACTACCTGGGTGACCTCCGCGCCCCGGCCCTATCGCTTTAGGAGTGTAGCGAGGAGTCTATCCTTGGTGGTCCTGGGCCTGATTGACAGCAAGCCGTCCGCTGCTGCCATCCTGATGGACGGCCAGATCGTATCGGCGATCGCGGAGGAACGGCTGTGCCGGATGAAGCTGGCCAGCGGCATGCCCCGCCAGGCGATCTCGCAGGTAATGGCTGAGGCAGGGGTAGTGGCGCGCGACCTGGACTGCGTGGCCGTAGCCCAGCAGGTCAGCGTCTTCGAGCCCGAACCGATACCCTGGTCAAGCTGGTTTGAAAGCCAGGCGCCGCTCAAGACCCACAACTTCGACCGGCTGAGCTCGGCGCTGGCCCCGGTCGCCGGGAGTTTCCCGCTGGCCTGGCGCAGTCACCACCACCTCAAGCGTCTGGTGTTCCGCGAGCGCGTGAAGCGAATTCCGGCCTTGCTGCGGGAAGCCTACGGGATGGCGGCGCCGGTGCGCTTCTACGATCACCACTATTGCCACGCCGCCAGCGCTTATTACACCAGCGCCTTCGAGCGAGCATTGGTGGTGACACTGGATGGTGGTGGGGATGGTCGTTCAGGCAGCGTCTACCTCGGCGAAGGCGGGCGACTGCGTCCCCTCGCTAGCGTCGACAGCTTCAATTCGCTGGGCAATCTGTACGCCTATATTACGCACCTCTGCGGATTTAAGGCCGAGAACCACGAGGGCAAGGTGACCGGCCTAGCGGCGCTGGGCCGGCCCATCTACGCCGACATCCTGCGCCAATTCGTGCGCTATCAGGCGCCGGGACAGATTCGCTACACCATCCCTATGTATCACCGCTCAGCCTTGCAGCTGATCGCGGACCGCCTGCCGGCCAATTTCAACCGCGCCGACCTGGCGGCCAGCGTGCAGCAGGTGCTTGAGGAGATCGGGCTCGCTTTTGTCCAATACTGGCTGCGCCGCACGGGCCTGCGGCATCTGGCGGTGGCCGGCGGGGTCTTCGCCAACGTCAAGTTCAATCAACGCGTGCATGAACTCGAGGCTGTCGAGCACTTCTTTGTCCATCCCGCCATGGATGATAGCGGGCTGTCCGTCGGCAGCGCCCTGGCGGCGCTGGCCGCGCAGCCCGGTATGCGGCCTGGGCAAATGATCCGACGCCTGCCGCACGTTTACTTTGGGCCGGCCTACAACGACGGCGAGGTGGAGCGGGTACTGCCAACGGTGTCGTGCCCGGCCGTGTACGATCCCAACATTCATGAAACCATCGCCCGGCTGCTCGCTCAGGGCCACGTCGTCGCGCGCGTGAACGGGCGAATGGAATACGGGCCGCGCGCCTTGGGCCACCGCACGATTCTGTACCAGACCGGCGATCGGTCGGTGAACGATTGGTTGAATGAGCGTCTTAATCGCACCGAGTTTATGCCCTTTGCGCCGGCCACCCTGGTCGAGCACGCTCACCGCTGCTATGAGGGGTTAAGCGGTGCGGAAGACCCGGCCCGCTTCATGACCATTACCTTCAACTGCTCGGCGGCCATGCGAGCCGAGTCGCCCGGCGTGGTGCATGTGGACGGCACGGCCCGGCCACAACTGGTTGACGCGCAGACGGCGCCAGACTTGTATCAGATTCTCACGGCCTATCATCGCCTGACGGGGGTTCCGTCGCTGATCAACACCAGCTTCAACATGCACGGTGAGCCGATTGTTTGTACACCCGAAGACGCTCTGCGCTCGTTTCGCCAGGGTAATCTCGATTACCTAGCGATAGGCAACTGGCTGGTCGCTAACCCGGCAGCTATTCGGGCGCGCGAGTCCGGCAAACTGGCAGCCGCCCAGCAATATAAGCCAGCCGGCTGGTAAGGTGCCGGGCCATGCCCTCGCCAATTGCTCATGTTACGGCCGGCTACGTCCTTTACAAACTGTCTCGCCATCGCTGGCCTGCCCTGGATACGAGGCGTCTGGGCCCGTTCCCGAGGTTGCTGGTGATCACAGCCGGCCTATCGATGTTGCCGGATATCGATTCGGTGTTGGGCTTCCTGACGGGTGACTTCGGCCGCTTTCACAACAACGTGACTCACAGCCTGATCGTCGGATTTGCGGTCGCCTTGGCCATCGCCGCGGTTATGCAGTGGCGGC
>JBQTJD010000871.1:0-3375 GCA_052387475.1 Anaerolineales bacterium
TGCCAGGAAGTTTGGCCGGCATCTGCGGGTTGAGTGTGCCGTGCGGCTTCGATGCGAACGGCTTACCCATCGGTCTGCAACTGCTCGGCCCGGCCTTCGGCGAAGATAAAGTGCTGCGCGTGGGCCACGCCTTCGAGCGCGCGACCGAGTGGCACACGCGGGGGCCGAAGTTATGAGCCGCGAGAAAGATCCGCGTGAATGGTTGCACTACGCTGAGAACGACCAGCGGGCCGCAAAAGCCTTGATAGAGGCGGAGATTTACGAGCATTGCGTGTTTCATTGCCAACAAGCGGTGGAAAAATTGCTCAAGGCCATCATTGTGAAGCAAACCGGCGATCGGCCTCCCGCATTCATGACTTGCGGGCCTTGTTGGAGCGGGTCACAGTTTCGGTCGTTCCCGATGATGTGGCCCAATTAATTTCAGATGTCAGTGGCTACTATGTGGGCACGCGCTATCCGATAGGTGTCGTTGACTCAGACGCCTTTGAACGTTCACGTGCCGAGATCGCCATGCGGCAGATGAATGAGATTTTCCAATGGTGTTCAACGAATTTCAACTTCATCAACGACTAAGCACATACCTTGCGGCGGTTCGCCAACAGTATCGTGTTGAGCGCGCCATCCTGTACGGCTCATATGCGAAAGGCAGGCCGCGTGAGGACAGCGATATTGATCTGGTGGTGATCTCACCGGATTTTCAGGATGTTCCAAAACTGGAGCGCCATCAGGCTTTGGGCTGGATCGCCTGGCAGGCCCGCACGACCTACATCGAGCCGCTCGGCTTTACGCCCGAGGAATACGAAAGCGCCAGCCCGCTCGGGCTGCTAGGCGAAGTGAAAGACACGGGCATCGTGGTCTACGAAGCCGAACCGCAACTGGCCCTGCGCGAACCGCACGCCGCCTATGCAACGAAAGGGACTCATCCCATGAAAGTCGTCATTCCCCTCGCCGGCTACGGTAAACGACTGCGCCCACACACCTTTACCAAGCCCAAGCCACTGGTCAACGTCGCTGGCAAGCCGGTGCTTGGCCATGTGCTCGACATGTTTGAGACCCTGGGCGGCGTAGACGAGATCATCTTCATCGTTGGCCACCTGGGCGAACAGATTGAAGAGTACGTGCAGAAAAATTACCCGAATATCAAAGCCAGCTACTTCGAGCAGACTGAGCTCAACGGCCAGTCCACCGCGATCTATCTCGCGCAGGAGCGTTTGAGCGGCGCGAACGCCGGGCCGATGTTGATGGTCTTTGTCGATACCATCGTCGAGACCGATTTGAAAAATCTCAAAGCCGAGACCGCCGATGCGATTGCCTGGGTTAAAGAAGTGGAGGACCCGCGTCGCTTTGGCGTGGCCGACGTTGGGGCGGAGGGCTGGGTGACGCGCCTGATTGAAAAGCCCAACGACATCAAGAACAATTTAGTCGTGGTGGGCTTCTACTATTTCAAAGACAGCGGACTGTTAATGGATGCGATCCGTGAGCAGGTGGCGGGCGACATCCGCACCAAAAACGAATACTTCCTGGCCGACGCGGTGAACCTGATGCTGAAGCGTGGCTTGAAGATGCGGGTGCAGAAAGTGGGCGTGTGGCTCGATTGTGGCACGACCGAAACGGTGTTGGAGACCAATCGGCATTTGCTCGCACACGGGCAAGATAATAGCGCCGGCGTTGTCACCGAGGGCTGCACCATCCTCCCACCGGTCCACATTCACCCCTCCGCTAAAATCAGCCGTTCCGTGATCGGCCCGCACGTGACGATTGGGGCCGGCGCGCTGGTGGAGGATTCCATCGTGCAGGACTCCATCCTCGATGAGGGCGCGACGGTAACGGGTGCGCTGCTGCGACAGAGCATGATCGGCAAAGACGCGCGCGTCAGTGGCCGCTTCCGGGCCTTCAACGTCGGCGAGGCGTCCGAGGTGGGCTTCGAGTAAAGCTCTCGCCAAGCTCGCGAGGGCCGCAAAGCGTCGCTACGCTTACACTTGGCGGTCTTAGCGTGCTTTGCGAGAGATAAACTGTGTCTGATCTCGTGGAGTGCCACTCCGGCAGCGAATATGCAGAGCGTCCGACGGCGTTACACTGGCAGGGGCAACGACTGGAAGTGGCCGAGGTCGAGGCGCGATGGCGCATCCCGGGCGGCAGGAAGTTTCGCGTGCGGACCAGCGACGGGCAAGTGTTTGAATTGTTGTACGTCGAGTTGTACGACGAGTGGAGAATTCATCAACTATGACGAGTGACGAAGGACGAACGACGAAAGTAAAGACTGTTGCTTTCGTCGTCCGTCGTTCATCCTTCGTCTAAACAATGCGCTCTTTCATCTCCCACCGCGTTCAATCCGTCCCGCCTTCCGGCATCCGCAAGTATTTCGATATCGCCGCCACGATGAGCGACGTGATCTCGCTCGGCATCGGCGAGCCGGATTTTGTGACGCCGCGCCCGATCATGGACGCCGGCATCCTCTCGCTTAACCAGGGCAAGACACAATACACTTCGAACTCCGGCCTCATCGAGTTGCGGCAGGCCGTGGCGCGGAGCCTCAAAGCGTTGTACGGCGTGGAGTACGATTGGGACAGTGAAATCCTAATCACGGTCGGCGTGTCGGAGGCGCTCTATCTCGCGCTTACTGCCCTCCTCGACCCGGGGGATGAGGTGATCGTGCCGCAGCCGTGCTTCGTGGCCTACACCGCCGAAGTCTCCTTTGCGGGCGGCGTGCCGGTGCCGGTGCGCACCACTGTCGCCGACAATTTTCAGGTCACCGCCGAACAAATCGAGCGCGCAATTACGCCAAAGACCAAGGCGCTGCTCATCGGCTACCCCAACAACCCGACCGGCGCGGTGATCGAACGCGCCTATCTCGAGCAGATCGCGCAACTGGCGGAGAAGCACGACCTGGTCGTGATCTCGGATGAGATTTACGACCGATTGGTGTACAGCGGCTTTCAGCATGTGTGCTTCGCGTCGCTGCCAAAGATGCACGAGCGCACCATTACGCTCGGCGGCTTGAGCAAGAGCCATGCGATGACGGGCTGGCGGCTGGGGTATGCCGCTGCGCCTGCCGAATTGCTGGCCGCGATGCGCAAGGTGCATCAGTACACGATCATGTCCGCGCCTCAATCCCGGCATACTGCGCCGGCGTGGGCGCGGACATGATCGTGTACTGATGCACCTTGCGCATCGCGGCCAATAGCTCCGCTGGAGCCGCGGCATAGCCGAGCCGCCAGCCCGTCATCGCGTGGCTCTTGCTGAAGCCGCCCAGTGTGATCGTGCGTGCGTGCATCTTCGGCAGCGACGCGAAGCACACGTGCTGAAAGCCGCTGTACACCAATCGGTCGTAAATCTCATCCGAGATCACGACCAGGTCGTGCTTCTCCGCCAGTT
>JBQTJD010000872.1:0-6642 GCA_052387475.1 Anaerolineales bacterium
AAGAGTTGGGTGAGCTGGGAGCAGTTCGCGCGCTTCTGGGCGCAGGCGGTGCGCTACACCATCAGCGAGGGCGCGCAATCGGCAACCGATGTGCGTGTTTCACGTGCCGGCGAGCAAGCCACCATCAGCGTAGATGCGAAGACCGATGCGGGGGCGTTCCTCACCGGGCTGGCGATGCAGGCCAACGTCATCGGGCCGGATGGGGTGACGCAGGCCATCACACTCACGCAGAGTGCGCCGGGCCGCTACACCGGCAACTTCAATCCCACGCGCGAAGGCGCGTATCTGATTCGGGTCGCGGGCGGGGATGAAGGCTCGGAAGCATCCATCGCGCAGACGGCGGGTTGGGTGCTGTCGTATTCGCCGGAATATCAGATTGCATTGCCAACGGAAAACGAGTCGAACAGCGTTCCGCCGAACGTGCGCTTCCTGCTGCAACTCGCACAGAGCACCGGCGGCGGCAACGTCACCGGCGAGTATGCCCAGGTCTTCGCGCACGATTTACCGCCACCGCCGAGCGCCGCGCAGCCGGTGTGGCCATGGTTGTTGCTAGCCGCCACGCTGCTGCTGCCGTTTGATATCGGCGTGCGTCGTGTCGTTATCACGCGTAGTGATGTGCGGCGGGCGTGGGCTCGCGTGTTGAGTTTCTTCGCCATCCGCGCGCCACAACCTATGCCCGTCTCTCAGCAGCGCGCTGAACAGTTATCCACGTTGTTCAAAGCCAAAGAGCGCGCAGGTGATGCCGCGCCGCGCAACGCCAACATGCCTCCACCGATTGTGACTTCGGCTCTCGTGGAAACGGATTCCAACTCCGCGACTAAGCCGCCCGCCGCAGTGGTCGCGGAATCCAAACCCGCGACACCTACGCAGAAACCGGCGGCTCCTGTCGGCGCGGAGTCAAAACCCGCGACCGCGGCTTCCACCACTTCAGCTCTATTGGCTAAGAAAAAGGCGAGGGAGAAAAAATAGAGACGACCCGCCGGTCGTCTCTACAGAAGCAGCGCGCCCTTCACTGTCGTAGCTAATGCTTGAAGGCCTTTAGCGAGCGGCGCGGTCTCGATGTACTCATCGGGGCGGTGGGCGTTGGCGCCGTGGGTGAGGCCGATGCACACACACGCCAGGCCGAGGCTGAGGGGGATGTTGGCGTCAGTGGAGCCGCCTTCGAGGGTAGGCGGCAAACCGATGTCGGCGAGCGTGCGTGCGGTGAGCTGCACGAGGGCGTGGTCGCGTGACAGGCTGCCACTGGGCCGGTCGCTGGTGACTCGCGATTCGAGCTTGGTGCCATTCCGATTGAAAGAATCAAAAATCGTTTGCACGCGCGCGTCAATGGCCGTGAGCGCCTCGGGTGATTCCGAGCGCAAATCCAGATGGAGTGAGGCTTCGCGGGCGATAGTATTAACCGACGTGCCGCCCTCGATAGTGCCAATGTTGAAGGTGGTTTTGGGCGAAGTCGGAACGGTTAACTCGGTGAGAGCACTGGCGAGACGCACGAGCGTGTGAATGGCCGAGGGCCGCCCGAAGTTTAGCCAACTGTGCCCGCCGTCGGCGCGCGCTGTGAAGGCGTAGCGTTTGACCCCGATGCCGGTGTGATAAATATGCCCAAGCGCCATCCCTTCGAGCACGAGGGTGGCTTTGACTTGACTACCCAGACGTTCGATCACGCGCCGCATCCCGCGCAAATCACCAAGACCCTCTTCGCCGACGTTGGCCACCAACCATAGATCACCGGGCAACACTTCGCCATTGAGCATCCATACCAATCCCGACAGCCCGGCCACGCCGAGCGAGTTGTCTCCAATGCCGGGGCCGCAGATGCGCTCGGGGTTGCGCTGCAAGGTGAGGGGAGTGCTCGCTGGGAAGACGGTGTCGGTGTGCGCGGTGACGAGCACTGGCGGACTAACGCCGCTGCCAGGCCGCCGCGCGTATACATTCCCCAGTTCGTCGATCTCGACATCGCTCAAGCCCAGCGCCGTGAACTGGTCGTACACGGCTTGCGCGCGCTTCTGTTCGTGAAACGTAGGCGCCGGGATTTGTTGAATGGCGCAGGCCAGATTGAGAACGCGATCAACGATGGATAACATAGTTGGAGGTCTACAAATTACCAATTACCTTTCGAAAAGTAAATGGTAGCGATGGGTGGACTTACACGCGCCTCACCGACTCGCGAAGTGAGTTGAGGCGCGCCTGCGCGAGACCCGGAATGCCGTCGAGGGCATACAGTGCGCCGGAACCTTCGACCACGAGCGAGGCTGAGACTGAACCGCGCAACGCCGCTTCCACCGGGTCTTCGGTTTGGGCCAGGCCGACAAGGAAACCACCGCAATAGGAATCGCCCGCGCCCGTAACGTCGCGTACTTTGGCCGCGTACGCTGGCACGTGCCACTTGTAACGGGAGGCGGTTTCGTACAGATACTGCCCACGCGCGCCCAGCTTGATGACGACATAGCGTGCGCCCATCGCGCCAAAGGCCTCAGCCGCCTCCCACAAATCCGCGCCGAGTTTTGGAAAAAACGTGCGCACTTCCATTTCGGAAGGCATGAAGGCATCGAGCCGATGCACGATCTGCTTCACGTCCTCGACGAATTCAGGCTTCATGTAACGCACGGAGGGGTCGCAGGTGACGTATTGCACACCATTGCGGCGGAGCGTGGCGGGCAGGGCGGTGTGCACGACGAACTCGCACGGTGATAAATGGATGCCGCGCGCCAGCAAATAGTGACGGGGGATTTCGTTGGGGCGCACGGCCAACGGCCCGAAACGCGTCCGTTCGTCCTGTCCTTCGGTGGAGGACAGATAATTTTCGAGCTGAGGCGGCAGGGGTTGATTGAGGCGCGCGAAGTGTTGCGCCGGATCAACGTCGCTGCGCTCTTCCAGCGAAGCATACGCGTAGAACGTGCGCATGTCCTGCGGCTCGTTCAACACGGTGATGCCGCCAATATCCAGCCCGCGCCGGTGTAGCTCCTCCAGCCATTCGGGGGGATAGTTATCTCCGACACGGGCGATCAGCCCGGCCACCTCGGCCCACAAGCGCGCGCCCACGGCGGCGTAAACGGCGTTGCCCCCGATCTTATGCAGATGCGCCTCACCGGAAGCAGTGATGAAAAAATCCTCGCGCAACCCGCCGACGAAAGCATACTCAATTGTATTTGTTTGTTCGAGCATAGGGCAAAACGATTGTAGCTGATACATGCCTTGTGCACAAATGTTAATGACTCAACACCAGCCTAGCTTGTCACTTGCGGTGAGTCTCGCTATAATGACCTTTACTAAGATGGGCAGCGACAAGGAACAAGTGGTCCATGTTCTGCGCTGCCCAGATTTGTCAGACTGCGACACCATGGCTAACGCAAAAGTTTTACTCCTTGAAAGTGAACGTATGAGTGTGCCTTCGTTTCAGCCCGCGCTGGAGAAACGGGGGTACACCGTCAATGTCGAGCACTCGGCCTCAACGGCGCTCAGAGCGGTGCAATCCGTTCCACCGGATGTTGTGGTCTTGGATGCGGCTTCGCTCAAGACCAGCGGCGCGCGCATCTGCCGCCAGTTACGCGCTTCGGTCAACGGCACACCGATCCTGTTAGTGGCCGATAAAAAGAATCCGCCCGATGCGAACTGTGGCGCTTCCATTGTGCTGACCACCCCTTTCACGTCACGCAAGCTGATCAATACTGTGGCGCGCTTGTTGCCCGCCGAAGAGGGCGCCTCGGTGCAAGTCGGCCCCATCAAACTTAATTTGGCGCAGAAGCGCGTGAAGTGCGGTGAACGCGAGGAGAAGGTGACGCCCAAGCAGGCTAAGCTGCTCGAGATGTTGATGCGCTCGCCTGGCCAATTGCTCACCCGCAAAGCCATCATCAAACATGTATGGGATACGGATTACACCGGTGATACGCGAACGCTCGATGTGCATGTCAGTTGGCTGCGCGGTGTAATTGAGCCGAATCCGCGCAAGCCACGGTACCTGAAAACGATCCGCGGTCAAGGCTATCGTCTCGATGTACCAGCCTAAACGGGCATAAAACGAACCGGCCCGGTCAAACTGACCGGGCCGGTTTTTTTTGTCACGCCCTTCCGACAACAGACGTGTGCTACTTCAGGAGTGCCTCTTCCGCCGCCTGCAACACCACATCCTCTTCGGCCAGAAAGTTTTCGAGCGTGAGCGGCACTTGCACCGTCGGCTTCACACCATTACCCTCAAGAAACAAACTGCCATCCGTGTTCACGGTGCGCTCTGACGAGAATTGCAGGCTGAAACCATCCGGCAACTCCACTTGCCCGCCCGCCACATTGGCGTAAATGCCAGCGGAAGGATAGAAGCCGACAACGATCGCTCCCGGTACTTGTGAGAACGAGTAGGCCTCCGACTCGCACGCGCTGGCGCAGGCCGGGCCGACTAATACGGCGATAGCGTCAAACTCATACTGCGTCTTGTTTGGCAGCACTCGGTCTTGCACCCGGTCACGTTCGAACTTATCCGATTGCTGGCTGTAGCTTTCGTCGAAACCCAACGGAATCTCCTGATCGTATAAAAAGCCTGCCAACCCCAGCGGATTGCCGCCGCTGTTGAAGCGCAGATCGATGATAAGAGCCGTGACGCCATTGGTCTGAAAGCTCTTTAGCGCGCGTTCGAACAACCGGATAATAAGGTTGAGATCGTCATAGTACGAATCGATTGAAACAAAGCCGATGCCCGAGTCAAGTAAACGATAGGTGATGGGCAGTTCGGGTGACACGTAGCCATTGAAGAACGAGGTAAAGCGGAAGCTATCGGTTTCTTCAATTGCCTTAATCTTTACTGTCTTGGCTATGCTTGTGTCGGGGTTGATGAAGGTGATCGATGCCTCGGTGTCCACTGGCGCGCGCAATAGGTAGCGGGCCTGCTGATAGCGGCGATAGAAGTCACTCGAAAATGGCCCACCGAATGGCGTGACTGTGGCGAGCGCCTTCTCAATCGTCTGGCCGTTGAACTGTGTCACGGTCGCGCCGACCTCGATACCTGCCGCCTCCGCCGGGCCATCCGCAGTGACATACACCACGGCAAACGAGCCGTCTTCGATCTCACGTATGGCGAAACCATAGCCGGAACTGACAATGGATTGAAACAGCTCGCTTTCGTATTGGCCACCACTCAACCCCATGTGCCCGTCGGGAATGCCGTAGGTGAAATCGAGCAGCGCCAGATAATAGGCTTCGGGATCATTGTCCGCCTCGGCCTCATCCACGCGCGGCTTGATGGTGTTGTATAACGTTTCCCAATCGACTTGCTTGCCGGCCACGTTGTTGAACGCCCATTGTGTTGAAAGCGTGTCATAGAGGCTGTCGAATGCTTCTGAGTAGCTCTGGTCAGAGAAATCTTTCACCGCGATGTCTTGCGGCTCAAATAGCTCAACCTCCGGCGTGACGGCTTGCGAGAGAGTGAACGGCTGCTGATCCAAATCCACGACTGAGTAACCCGCGGGCACCGACCCAACCGGATCATCCTTCGTGAACAGCAAACCATCCACGCCAAAGCTGGTGGGGAATTGTTGCCGCGCATCCGGCGCCCAGATCACCAGCTTGCCGCCGGTCACTTCATCATCGTTGCCCGAGTCTGTGATGATCGAAGCCAAATAAGTGGGCCAGCCGAATGAGGGATCGTCACCTTCCGAGAACGCCCCACCCGCGAGGTTGGGCCAATAAGCCACCGCGAACGTTTGCACGCCGCTATCCGGCTGGCCGTCGTTATCCACATCGTTGTACGCACCTTCGGGCCGCAGCGGCAGGTTCAAATCAAAAGTGCCGCTCAGGTCTGCAAGATTGACCTCCATATATCCGAGCGCTTGCGAGTCAATGGTGATCGGCCATTGCGGATCGCGTAAGACGAAGCCGCGCAGGTCCACCAGCGCCACGGCGTGCTCGACCATGTAAGTGTCGATAACAAAACCATTCGTCACTTGGAACGAGCCTTTGATCTGATACGGCCCGATCTTCGCATCCACCGTCGGGGTGGCGGCGATGATGGCGGTCGGTGTGGGAGTGGCTGAGCGCGTGGAGGTGGGCCGCGTGGTTGGCGTTGTCGTCGCTGAGGCTGCCACTGTAGTGGGAGCCGTTGTGGTGCTGCTGGCTCTGGGCGCGATGGTGGGCGGCTTCGTCGAGGTGGCGTTTGCCACTGCTCTCGGCGTATCAGAAGGCAAACGGATGATCGGCAGCGGCGTCCATGTGGCTTCGGGTGCGCCAGTGATGGCCGCGCAGGCCAGGGTCGTCAGCGCCAGAACAGCCAAAACTTGTAGCGGAACACGAGGATAGCGGAGCATAGGAGTCACCGTTCGAGATAGGGTAGCAGCGGCACAAGTGTATCGCAAAACGGCCTCATCCCCAGCCTTCCCCGTCGCAGAACTGCGTATGTGGAGCACGGGAGAAGGGGGTTGCGCCTCCAAACAAAAGGCCGCCAGCGTGGAAACTCTACCACATGCCGGCGGCCCGGAGCGGTGCGCAGAGCGCGCCCTCAGCGTTTGCGGTTGTTGTTGCTGCGCGCAGGAGTGCGTTTAATTTTTGGGGCCAGCAATTGAGCCAGGATAGCCTTTTGCGCGTGCAGACGGTTCTCGGCCTGTGGGAAGACGACGGACTGCGGGCCGTCCATCACGTCGTCGCTGATCTCTTCGCCGCGAT
>JBQTJD010000873.1:0-9698 GCA_052387475.1 Anaerolineales bacterium
GCGCGAGTCGCGAGCGCCGTTTTGGTTCCCGCATGGCGGCCCAAGCGGCGGCATGTGGCTGCTCACACGCTACGACGACGTGGCCTTCATTTTGAAAGAAGCGCAGACCACCAAAGACGCCAGCCGCTTCACGCCCCCCGAGCAGCTCACCCCGTTCGATCACAACCTGCTGTCGAAAGACCCGCCCGACCACACCCGCCTGCGCGCGCTGGCGAACCGCGCCTTCACGCCGGAGCGTGTGCGTGGCCTCGAGCCGCGCATCGCGCAGATCGTGGATGAACTGATCGCCCGCGTTCGGACACAAGGCAGCATGGAGTTCATGGCCGACTTTGCGCTGCCGTTGCCCGTCATCGTCATCGCCGAATTGCTCGGCGTGCCGCCGGAGGAGCGCGACACCTTTCACGCATGGTCGAACGCGATGGTCACGGGTATTGATGCCACGCGCCGCAGTGAGACGGGTGTACAAAAGTCGGAAGAGGCGGCGCGGGCTTTGGCCGGATACTTCGCAGCGCTGGTGCAGCGCCGCCGCGAGCAGCCGCGTGACGATTTGCTCAGCGCCCTTATCGCCGCCCGCGACGCGCAGGATAAGCTGAGCGAGAATGAGTTGCTCGCCATGTGCATGTTGCTCCTCATCGCCGGGCACGAAACCACCGTCAATTTAATCGGGAATGGGCTGCTGACGCTGCTGCGCCACCCCGAGCAACTCGAACGGCTCAAAACTCATCCTGAATTGTTGCCCTCTGCGATTGAGGAGATGCTGCGCTTTGAAAGCCCGGTGCAGCGGGCGACGTTTCGATTGACGACCGGGGGCTTGCACATTGGGGAGGCGACCGTCGAGGCCGGGCAGCAAGTGAGTGCCGTCCTCGGCGCGGCCAACCGCGACCCCGACCAATTTCCTCAACCCGATACGTTCGACATTGCGCGCCAGCCCAATCGCCATCTCGCCTTCGGCCTCGGCCTGCACTTTTGCCTTGGCGCGCCGCTGGCCCGGGCAGAAGCGCGGATTGGTTTCGCGCGCCTGTTTGAGCAATTGCCTCGGTTACAACGAGCGAACGAGACACCCGATTGGAATCCGAACACGTTCTTTCGTGGGTTGAAAACGTTGCCGGTCACTTTCTGAATGATCGTTTGCGATAAACAGAACGGGAAACAAGTACCCTGAGCGAAGCCAAAGGACGAAGGGCGCGCTTCTATCTCGAACTGACGTTTCTGATATTTGATCCGCATCCCCCAAAACCAATGCCCCTGACCTTCCGCCCCGCCACCCACGCCGACTCGCACGCGTGCTTCAATGTCTTCATGACCTCCATCCTCGACTTCAGCGCGCGTACCGGGGTGATGGGTGTGACCGGCGGCGCCGACCCGAACGTGCTCAACGAGTTGTGGGGCAAGCGGCAATCGTTGTTCGAACACCTCGCGCACACCGCGCACCAGTTCTGGGTGGCAGAGAATGAGGGCAACGTCATCGGGTACGGGCGCAGCATTTTGCGGGATGGGGTGTTGGAGTTGACCGAGTTCTTCGTGCTGCCCGGACAGCAAAGCGCCGGTGTGGGACGTGAGTTGCTGGCGCGGGCGATGCCGAGCGCCAATGGCGCTCGGCATCGCGTCGTCATCGCCACCACTGATACACGCGCGCAGGCTCGCTATCTCAAGGCCGGGGTGCTGCCGCGCTTCCCGGTTTACAACTTCTCGCGCCAACCGGAAGTTGTGCCGCTGGAAACTGAGTTACACTTCGAGCCGATGGCGGCGGACGAAACAACACTGGGTGTGCTGCGCAACATTGACCGCGCCGTGCTCGGCCATACGCGCGATGAAGACCATCGCTGGTTGATGCAGGACAGACGAGGATTGATTTATCGCCGCGACGGCGAAGTGGTGGGCTATGGCTACGAAGCGCGTCGCTGCGGGCCGTTTGCGCTGCTGGATGAGCGCGACTTCCCCGCCGTGCTCGCCCACTTCGAGCGCGAGGCGGCGGCGCGCGGCGAAGATTTCAGCCTGGAAGTGCCGATGGTTAATCGCGTCGCCGTGGAATATCTGCTGGCGCGCGGCTGCCAGATTGACCCGTTCATCGCGCTGTTCATGTGCGACACACCCTTTGGGCGGTTCGAGAATTATCTCTTCACCAGTCCTCCGTTCTTCATGTGATGGGTTTCGCGCCAAGACGCAAAGACGCCAGGAACATCAAAAGGCTACATGCCTCTTTAGTTTGCGGCTTTTTGTTTTCCGTCTTAGCGCGCCTGGCGAGCTTTGCGAGAGCTATCATTTTGCGGCTTGGCGTCTTTGCGCGAGGTGTTCTCCTACGGCGTCGGCGTCGCAATCACAAACAGCCGCCCGCCGCTCGGGTCGCCATCCAGTTCGATACAGGTCTGAAACGTCACATGATCAATGCCGGTGTACACCCGCAGAAACAGGTCCGTGGCTGAAAGCTGCTCGCCCGTATCAAGGTCAATGAAATCACTATACGGGCTGTACGGTTGCAGCGCGCGGTAGCGTTGCACGTTGTTGACCACATACGTTTTTGTCGCGCCATCGCCAAAGACCACCGAGACCGGGTGTCCGTTCTCTAGTTCGAAGAAGTAGCTGCCCGCCAGATAGTTGTGCGCGAGCAGACCGGTGACCCCAAAACCCGAGGCCATGCCGAATTGCGTCACGACGCCGGAGTCGGCTGAAACGTAGGTCGGATCATTCCCTGGCTGCTGCTGGACCGGCAGCGCCAACACCTCCGATACATACACACCCCGAATCACGGTTGCTTGCCCGTCCTGCACACTGGCGATGAACTCCGCCAGAGTCGGCAGACGGGATGCATCAACCGTGCCGTCCGTCGCGACCAGCGGCAGATAGACGGCCAGCTTCGCTGGCGCAGGCGGAGCTTCGCTCCGCTGGAGAAAGCGGAACGGTAGTTCCGACGCTGCGCGTTTCTCCCACGCCAGCTTCGCTGGCGCGGCCTCGGCCAGCGCGGGCAGGGCCCGCACCGCCGTCACACCCAGCAACCCGGCCAGTAACAGAGCAGCTAATCGGCGACGCATCACGATTGAGCCATGCACACACAGTGCCAGCGGCCCATAGGTCGTTTTCGGTTGTGAGGGGAGAGGGATGAAGCGGGCGAGCTAAAAAGTTGCTAAAGGTTACGGCGCGGCGATAGACACAGGCCGATATTCACTCATGGAGATTCCAGCACGCACGACCATGATGCAGGAGAGTACTGGGTCGCGAAACTCACCGCGCCCGGCACGCAACCGGCTGCGCCCCACGTCTTTTCAAAGGCGGCGACTGCCACCGAGTAGCCGTATCGTGGGAATTGCCAGCATACCCCCCAACGGTAACCGGAGATGCAACCGGCCTTCGGCATCCCAAAGATTTGCAGTCCGGCCAGACACAACGCACACAACCACACCATGATTCGATTGACGACCCACATCACACACCTGCACCTTCACCGGTGATACCGTTACTGTTGCGCTCAGTATAGAAACCTCACCGATCGGTGAGTGTTGGCTTTCGTTGAAGTGTGTAAAGGCGTCCTAAAAATTCCGGTATAGTTGCCGCGCATGCAACAATTGCTCGTCATCGGCGTGGCCTCGTTGGATGTGCTGCACGTTGCGGGGCGGATCGAACACAGCGCCGGCGGCGCGGCGATGTACACGGCGTTGGCCGCGTGGCGCGCCGGTGCTCGCGCCAGCGATGCTGGCGTGGGAGAAACGCGTGGCGTTTCTCCGACGGAGCTTAGCTCCGTCCGCGCCACTTTGCTTGCGCCCCGCCCTCACCCGCTGCCCGCTACCTTCGCCCCGGTAGCCGAACGAGTGACATGGCTTGGGCCGAGCGTTGCGCCCGAGGCGCTCACCCGGCTCGAAATCGCCCATCATGGCGGAGGCAAAGCGACGCTGTTGAAAGCGGAGTGGGGAGCGGAGCAAAGGCTAACGACTGATGACTTACCCAACGACCTCAGCGGTTTCGAGTTCGTCCACATCGCCGCCCTCAGCTCGGCGCAACGGCAGCTCGAATTCTTGCGCGCGTGTCGCGAGCGTGGCGCGCGCCGCGTCTCAGCCGGCACGTATGCGCGGTTGGTCTATGGCGAGACCGATCACGTTCGCACACTCTTTCACGAAGCTGATCTATTTTTTATGAACGAGAACGAAGCGAATCGGCTGTTCGGTTTAGCGGCCCGCGCCCGCACGGAAGCCGGCAAGCTGCTGTTCGTCACGCTGGCTGAACGCGGGGCAGTGGTGATTGAGGGGGGATGCGTGACCCACGTGCCCGCGCCGCAGAGCGGCGAGAGAGAACCGCCTCGCGGTTCTCCAGCACAAGCTACGCTTGTGCCCGCTCCCACTGCGCGCGAAGTTGACCCGACCGGAGCAGGCGATGTGTTTTGCGGCGCGACTTTGGCGATGCTGGCTCAAGGTCAAGCTGCAGTGACCGCCGCCCAACGTGGCGTCGCGCTGGCCTCATCCGCCATCGAGCACCTCGGCCCGGCCGGGTTGCTGTCAACCGATTGAGGGCGACACACGCTGAAACAGTAGTGACCGGCCCTGTTTCCCCACCAATTCAATCAACCCCATACGGCGAAAGCAGTATGTGATCTTCTGGGCAATGAAAGCCGGCTGGCCGAGGGCTTTGGCCAGTGCGCGGTTGGTGAACGGCTGCGGCAATTCAACGGGGAGGAAGCGATGCGCGTAATCAGCCGGCGTCTCAAACACCTCCCATTCCACCACTTCGAGCAAACGCCGATTGTGCGTGCGCCATTCTTTTTTCCAGCGCCGCCGTCGTTTTGGCGGTTTGGCCGGAACCCGAATCTCTTCCTCGTGGATGAGCAATAGCTCAAGTGAGAAGTTCGGGTGCAAGGCCAGTTCCGGCAGACTGACCAGTTCGAGAAACACATCCGCCCACACGCCGCGCCGGGGCGATTTGCGGCGGCCGAGCTTTTCGCCCTTGGCGCTCACCCGTGTGATCCATTTCTCAACCGCAATCGGATGGACGACGCGCACGCGATAATGTTCAAGCAGCGCGGGCAACTTGCGTTTGAACGCGCCGAAGTTCCCGGTTTGAATTTCAATCAGCGTGTCGCCGCGCCGCAAGTCAATGACATAGCCATTCACCGCCACCTCGAACTCATCGCCCGGTTGAGCACAATAAAGTTTGAGGGCGGCGTGTAGCGCCGTTTCACGTAGGGTGCCGATGTGGGGCATGGGGGAGAGGTTAAAGGCTCAGTTGACCTTCCTGATAAAATAGAAGTCAGGCGTCATCTCTGCATAAGTGAATTGTAATCAATGTGTGCAAGCATGGGGGTAGGTTTCAGCCGTTCGGCCACAACTGAGGTTGCCACCCGATGCCAATCATTCGGACTGAATTCCCTCACGCCATTCGCGAGATTGAGCACACCTGGATTCCGCTGCGCGATGGCGCCCGGCTCGCCGCGCGCCTCTGGCTGCCGGTGGACGCCGAGCAGCGCCCGATACCCGCCCTCCTCGAATATATCCCCTATCGCAAGAACGATCACACCTGGCGCGGCGACGTGCTGCGGCATCCGTACTTCGCCGGGCATGGCTACGCGTCCATCCGGGTGGATATTCGCGGCAGCGGCGAGTCCGAGGGGATTCTGTTGGACGAATATTTGAAGCAAGAACAAGATGATGCGCTGGAAGTGCTCGAATGGATCGCCGCGCAGCCGTGGTGCACGGGTGCGCTCGGCATGATCGGCTACTCGTGGGGCGGCTTTGCCGGACTGCAAATAGCGGCGCGCCGCCCGCCGCAGCTCAAGGCCATCATCACCCATTGCTCCACCGATGATCGTTATCTCGATGATTGCCATTACATGGGCGGCTGTCTGCTCGCCAGCGACATGCTCAAATGGGCGTCGTACATGTTCGCCTACACCGCGCAGCCGCCCGATCCGCGCCATGTGGGTGAGCGCTGGCGGGCGATGTGGCTGGAGCGCATGGAGAAAAGCCCGCCGGCCGTAGAGGCGTGGCTGACCCATCAGCGCCGCGATGCGTATTGGAAGCACGGCTCGGTGAGCGAAGACTATGGCGCGATTGAGTGCGCGGTCTTCGCCACCGGCGGTTGGGCGGATAGTTACACCAACGCCATCCCGCGCCTGCTTGAGCACTTGACCTGCCCGCGCAAGGGACTCATCGGGCCGTGGGCGCACCGTTACCCGGAGATCGGCGTGCCCGGCCCGGCGATTGGTTTCCTGCAGGAGGCGCTGCGCTGGTGGGATTACTGGCTGAAAGGGATTGATACCGGCATCATGGACGAGCCGATGCTGCGCGTGTGGATGCAGGACAGCCCTACGCCCAGTACGCACTACGACACGTGGCCGGGCCGCTGGGCCGCCGAGCCGCAGTGGCCGTCGCCGAACATCGCGTCGCTTCTATATGCGTTGGATGATGGGCGATTGGCGACGGCGAACAGCCTAAGCGCGCAACTAATGTTGCGAAGCGACGCCGTTCGCGTGCTAACAGCTTTGCCGTTGGCCAGCGAAACGCTGCGCGTTTCGCCAGTGCCCATCGTCGGCGCGCAATCCACCGGCCTCGAAGCGGGCGTGTGGTGTCCGTACGGCTCGCCCGGCGATATGCCCGGCGACCAGCGGCATGATGACGCGCGCTCGTTGTGTTTTGACTCGGCGCAGTTGGCGGAGGGGATGGAGACGCTGGGCTTTCCGGAGGTCACCCTCAGCCTGTCGGTGGATCGCCCGCTGGCGCTGATCGCCGTGCGGCTGTGCGATGTCGCGCCGCAAAGCGGCGCGGGCGAGTCATCCCTGCTGGTGAGCTGGGGTCTGCTCAACCTCACACATCGGGATAGCCACGAACAATTGCAGCGGCTGGAACCTGGCCGGCGCTATACGGTGACGTTGAAACTGAACGCCATCGGTCACTGCTTGCCGGCGGGACATCGCTGGCGCCTGGCCGTCTCGCCGACCTATTGGCCGCACACCTGGCCCTCGCCGGAGCCGGTGACGCTTACAGTGTTCGGCGGCGAACTGAGTTTGCCAGTGCGTAGACCGCGCCCGGAGGACTCGGCCTTACGCGAGTTCGGGACGGCAGAAATTGCCGCGCCGCTCGCGGTTGAGACTCTGAGCGAGACGCCGCGTGAACGCTATGCCCGCTACGATCTCACCGGACAAGGCCGTTGTGAAATTGTCGATCATGGCGGCGAAGAAACCGTACGTCTGCCCAACGGCATTGAGTACGGCGCGGATGGCGCCGATACGTATTCCATCACCGAAGGCGACCCGCTCTCCGCGCGTGCGCGTTGCCAGCGGACGATCACCTTTGCGCGCGCAGATTGGCGCGTGCGGATTGAGACGGATAGCCATATGTGGTCCGATGCCACACATTTTCATGTGACGAACAAGCTGGAGGCGTACGAGGGGGACGAGCCTGTCTTCAACAAGACCCGCGCGTTCAGCGTGCTGCGCGATCTTGTGTGAAGCGCCAGTTCCACCTGAAAGGAGCAGAAGATGAAAAAGACATTGCAGGTTTTGCAGAGTATGCTGATTGCGAGCCTGGTGCTGGCCGCCTGCGCGCCGGCGGCGACACCAGCGCCCACCCAGGCGCCAGCCGCTACACTCCAGGCCCCAGCGCCTACGCAAGCGCCGGCGCCGACGCAGGCGGCTACGGAACCGGCCGCTATCGCTGAGAAGAAAATCCTACGCGTGCGCATGACCGGTGACCTCACCAATGCCGACCCGGCCTTCCATCCCGCAACCACCGACACTCTCACCGCTGAAACCGTGGGGCAAGGCCTGGTCTCGTTCAAGCCCGGCACATGGGAGCTTGTCAACGTGCTGGCCGAATCGATTCAGGCTTCGGATGACGGCTTGCGGATTGAGTTCAAGCTGCGCGAAGGAGTGCAGTTCCACAAAGGCTATGGCGAACTGACGGCCGAGGACGTGAAGTTCTCGTACGAGCGCTTCCTCGATCCGGCGCTTGATGCGCCCTATAAAGGCGACTGGGAGGCTCTGGCTGAAGTCGAGGTCACCGGAAAATATACGGGCGTGATCGTGCTCAAGAAGCCGTTTGCGCCGCTGTGGGCCAGCACGCTCCCGGTGACCGCCGGCGTCATCGTCTCCAGGCAGGCCGTCACAGAGATGGGCGTGGAGAAGTACGCCACCAACCCGGTAGGCACCGGCCCGTACGAGTTCGGCGGGTGGGAGCCTAATCAGAGGATCACGCTCACACGCTTCGACGGTTACTGGGGTGAGAAGCCGGAGTGGGATGAGATTCACTTGATCCCGATTGCAGACGACAGCTCGGCGGAGATTGCGCTGGAGTCCGAGGACGTGGACTTCTCGAGCCTGGCGTCGGAGGCGGTGAGCCGCTTTGAAGGCAACAGCAAGTTCAGCGTCATCAAGCTCTCCTCGCTTGACTACAGCGGCCTGTTCCTCAACACCCAAAGCCCTAAACTTCAGGACATCAACGTGCGGCAGGCCATCCGTTACGCGGTGGCGGTGCCGGCCATCATCGCCGGCGCGTACGATGGCAACATCGACCGGGCCTGCGCCGTGGTAGCGCCGGGACAGATCGGCTATTGGGCCGACGCGCCGTGCTACGAGCAAGACCTGGATAAAGCCCGCGAGTTTTTGCAGAAGGCCAACGTGCAAGACCTCAGCCTGACCATCACCCTGCTCAACCGTGAAGATCAGAAGGCGGTGGCCGAGATCATCCAGTCCAACCTGAAAGAGATCGGCATTACGGCGGAGATCAACGTGCTCGACGACGGCGGCTACTGGGACCTGGCCAGTGTGAAGCAGCGCGACGTGACGGTGTTCGACTGGGGCACCACCAACCCCGACCCGTACTGGCAGATCGTGTGGTTCAGTTGCGAGCAAATCGATGCCTACAACTGGATGTATTGGTGCGACAAGGAGTTCGACCAATTGAATAGCGAAGCAACGGAGACTCTCGACAACGCCAAGCGCAGCGAGCTATACATTGAAAGCCAGAAGCTGTGGGACGCCAATGCGAACGTGGTGTGGACCGTACGCCCGGCCAGCTACTACGCCGCCAGCACGAGCGTGGCGCCCTCGCTCACGCCGAACGGCTTGCCGGTGTTGTGGGATTTCAAGTCACAATAACACCCGCAGGATGTGTGTTTGATCCCCGACCCCACTCAATAGGGTCGGGGATCAGATCGGGCACACGCTCACACCGGGGGAATCCGTGAGGGTGATCGTCATTTATCCCTCGTTCAACGCCAGCGCCACGGTCCATTCCGTTTCAAATTGACCGCAGCGTCATTCCACCAGTGCCACAGCCTGGTGCAGCGAGCAAATGAGCGTGTTCGTGGAGATGTGATCTCCTCTGTCCAATCACAACCCTCAACTTGATTTACAACCGTCGGGCAGACACGCCTCTGTGATATAATCCTGATCGTCGGATTTGAGTGGTGTTTTGGCCGCCAAACCTATTTACGGGATGGCGGCCTTTTCTTTTTGGCCCAACCGGGCGAGGAGTAGTTGAAATGGATGTAAAACTGTATGTGGGCAACCTGGCGTATGCCACCAGTGAAACTGATCTGCGCACGCTGTTTGCGCAAGCAGGGGATGTCACCGGCGTCAGCCTGATCACTGACCGCGATACCGGCCGCTCCAAAGGCTTCGCCTTCGTGACCATGAGCACACAAAGCGAGGCCGAGAAGGCCATCGGCATGTTCAACGCTTTTACCGTACACGAGCGCGAGTTGACGGTGAACGTCGC
>JBQTJD010000874.1:0-2089 GCA_052387475.1 Anaerolineales bacterium
CCTTCTGCTTTCGAGACGATCTTCTGCGCCAGCACCAACACATCACCCGTTGCCAGCGCGAGGTCGGCGGCGCGCAAGCCGTTGAGGATGAGTGCGGCCAGATCATCATCGGGCTGAACGAGTGGGAAGTCTGGCAGCGCGGTGAGGGTGAGTTGAGCGGTCACGACGCGAGGCCGGTGAGGCGGATGCCCGACGACTTCACTTTGTAGCGGATATTCAAGCCGATGAGCACAGAGGTCAGTCCTTCGGGGATGACGGCGTTGGCGAGCGGCCCGGCGTCCCACGCCCGCATCCCGGCGTCGTGCGCCAGTTGGATGATCGCGGCCTTGGCATCTTTGTCATCGCCGCACACCAGCACGTCGCAGTCAATCGGGTGGTCGGCGTCTTTGAGGTGCTCGGCGGAGATGTTTTGAAATGCCGTCACCACTCGCACATCCGGCCCCAGTATGTTTTGCGCTTCCTGGCTTGCCGAGCCGGCCGGCGGCATCTGCACGCGCGACACCTTCGGCGGCACGAGCGGCACGGTCACATCCACAAAGATTTTGCCTTGCACCACTTCACGTACCGACTCGAGGGTGGCCGCATGCGCGGCGTACGGAACCGTGAGCACCACGATCTCGGCCTCGCGCGCCGCGGTGGCATTATCCGCACCGCGTACAAGTCGCGGATTCAGGCGAAGCTCAGCTTCGCGCCCGCTCGCACGAATGATATCCTCGGCGACGGTCTGCGCCTTCTCGGCGGCGCGCGAACCGATGATGATGCTGTGTCCGGCTTTAGCCCAGCGCAATCCCAGGCCTGAGCCTTCATGCCCGGTGCCGCCGAGGATGGCGATGGTGTGAGGGGTGTTTGGCAAGGTGTCTCCAGTTCAAGTGAGCGGGTTAACCGCAAAGACGCGAAGCACGCAAAGAAAAAACTTCGCGGTCTTTGCGTCTTCGCGGTTCAAATAGCGCCCTCGCTTCTCAAGGCCGCAATCGTTTCAGCGGAGTATCCCAACTCCGCCAACAGCTCATCTGTATGTTCACCCAGCGCGGGCGGCGGCAGGCGATACGTGGGCGGGGTTTCATTCAAACGCACCGGGTTGGCAAGCGAACGCAGTTCGCCCTGCTCCACGATGTTGCCGCGTGTAGCGTAGTGGGCGTCGTGCAACAAATCGGGCACGGTGTTGATGGGGCCGCACGGGATTTCGGCGGCGCGCAGTTGGGCGAGCAGCGTCTCGGCGGGCAAGCGCGACAAGGCCGCTTCGATCAGTGGGATGAGTTCCGTGCGGTGCTGCAAGCGCGCCGGGTTATTGGCGAACCGTGGGTCGTCGCGAACCGCCGCGCCCAACCCGATCACATCGCAGAACTGCGCCCATTGTTTATCCGAACCCACGGAAATGATAACGTCCCGATCCGCCGTGTGAAAGACCTGATAGGGCACGATGCTGGGATGGGCGTTGCCGATGGGGGCCGGCGGCTGTCCGGTCGCAAAATAATCGCCGGCGACGATGGCAAGGTAGGCCGACTGCGCTTCGAGCAGGCTGAGGTCGATGAACTGCCCGCGTCCGGTGTGCTCGCGCGTGCGCAACGCAGCCAGAACGCCGATGACGGCGTACAGACCGGTGGTCATATCCGCCATCGGAACCGGGAAGCGCATCGGCACGGTCTCGGCGTTGCCGGTGAGTGACATTAAGCCAGCCTCACCCTGCGCGACGAGGTCGTAGCCGGAGCGGCCGGCATTCGGCCCGGAGCGCCCATAGCCGGTGATGGAGGCAAAGATCAACCTTGGGACTTGCGTGTGGAGTGCGGGCCAATCCAACCCGGCGCGGCGCAGGCTTTCCTCACGTGGGATATTACAAATCAACACATCGGCAGTGGCGAGTAGCCTGCGCAAAACGCCCTGCCCCGTCGGGGATTGGATGTTGAGTGTGAGGGAGCGTTTGTTGCGGTTCGTCGCGCAGAAATAAGCGCTCTCGCCATTGGTGTAGCGTGCGCCCCAGCGGCGGGCCTGATCACCCACACCCGGCCGCTCAATCTTGATGACATGCGCGCCCAGGTCGCCGAGCAGCATGGCGCAATACGGGCCGGCCAGAGCTTCAGTTAATTCGATG
>JBQTJD010000875.1:0-3334 GCA_052387475.1 Anaerolineales bacterium
ATGGATTGCAGCGCGGTGACCGGTACTGCGCCGCTCAAGCTGCGTGGTGTGAGCGAGCCAAGACCGATGGCGCGCAGCGGCGAACGATTGCCGGTATTGAGCGTGGCGAGGTGCCGCCCGATCCACCCAGAGGCCGGGCCGCGCTCGTCCTCCACCCCGCGCTCCATCAACTCCATCGCTTTGAAGTGGCTGCGCGACTCGTCGGGTGCGCCGCAGGCGTGCACGATGGCGAGTTGCTGCGCCTGCCAGACGGGCAACAACGACTGCATCGTCGGATGCAGACCGAAGAAGCCGTCGAGGTCTACGGCTCGCGCCGCTTTTGGCGCTAGTCCGTTGTCGGGCTGCGCGAGGCTGAGTGTGGGGCGGGCGCGATAGTACGCCGGCTCGCCGTGCGGCACGATCATATTGAAGACATCCGCCGCGCCGCGCAGAAAGATCACGACGAGCGTATCGCCGCGTGGGGCTTCGTTCTTCGGCGCGAAACTGAGGCGAGGCATCCACGCCGGCCAAGCCACTGAGCCGGCAAGTATCGAGGCCGACTGCAAAAACTGGCGGCGGGTGAAGGTGTTGGTCATTGTGACTCCGTGAATGTCGCTTCGCTTAGCACGCATTAGCGCCACTGAAACGCGGGTGAGGCGAGCAGCCCAGCAGTCAACACACGCGGCAACTCATCCGCGATGTTGGCATCGCCCGCGTTGTGGAGCGCGGCGAGCAAAGCATCCCGTTCGGGCGCGGGCAGCGGCGCGCCAAGCAGCAGTCCGGCCAATCGGTCAGTCATCGCTTGCGGCGTCGTTGCACCTGCCGTTGTGAGCACTTCATCAAAATTGATCTCGGTCCCCTCGACTTCGTTTTGAGCCAGCGCCAACGCGAACTTCCAGCGCGGCAGCAAATTGCTTTGCCAGACCTCGGTGCGGTCGGGGAAACCATCGGGTGTGGGCCAGGTGAAGGCCGCTTGCCCCATGCGGGTCAACACTTCGTGCAGCGGCGCGCCGCTATCAGTGGCGGCATTGAGTTGGCGCAGGGCCGAGGTGATGAAGTTGACGGGCCGCTTGAATTTCGGCTGTGTGATTCCCGCCGTGACGCCATCGAGTAAGATGACGTGCAGCACAGCGCCAATGTCACCGGCAGTGTCAGTGAATGTTTGAGTAGCGCGTTGCACAATGTCGGCTGGCGGTTGCGAGCCGAGGAAACGTTGGGCGAGTTTGTGGGTAATGAAGCGAGCCGTGCTCGGGTGCACCGCGAGTACATCAAGTATGTGCTCCGCCTCCGCCTGACCGCTCGGCTCAATCGTCATCCCCAGCACGGTCTTCGGGCTGGTGTCGTGTGCGTCGATATTGAACATGAACTCGCCGCGCCACCAATGTTCCTTCATCGTCCAGCCGGTGAAGCAACGCGCCAACTCCATCACATCACTTTGACTGTAGCCGCCCTCCACGCCGAGCGTGTGCAGTTCCATCACCTCACGCGCGTAGTTCTCGTTTGGATGGGTCTTGTCGCTGACGTATTGATCGAGATACACGAGCATGGCGGGCGAGTGCGCCGACGCCCACAACAAATCACGGAAGCGGCCCAGCGCGTGCGGGCGGATCACCTCGCGGTCATCCACGGTCTTGAGGTAGAAGCAATCGCCCTTGGCAGTGCTGATATTGAAGTGGTCGGTCCAGAACTCCACCATCACTTCGTACAGTTGCCGTTTGCTGTAAACCTGGCGTAGCAGCGTCGCGCGCCGCAACTCGTTCGGCACCGTCGTCCAGTCCACATCGTCGAACAGTTTGTCGCTCCAATCGTGCAACTCGGTGGCCTTCATCTTCAGTGTGCGAAAGCCGCTGAGCAGAAAATCGGCGCTGCCGTCGTCGAGCCTATTGGGCGCAAGCTGTTCTTCGATCCAGGCCGGCATGCCGATCTCAGCGGCGCGCTGGCGCTCGTCGGCGCGCGGGCCAAAGGTCAGCCGATTGAGGGCCGCGAACGTCGCCGCATCATTGTCCGGCCACTCGGTGAGGGGTCGCGGCTCGCCGGCGATACGGCGATAAGCGGGCGCACACGCTTGCAGCGCACTACTGGCAGCGACCAGGCTGGCAAGTTGGAGGAAGTGACGGCGGTTCATGTCAAAAAGTGAACAGTGAACGGTAAGTAGTTACTGGCGAGAGGCGACTGCCAACGGTTCACTGTTGACGGTTGGCTGATGCGGACGCGGCATCCACTTCATCACTGCAAAGGCTGTTGCGCCGAGGGAGAGCACGACGACCAGCGGCACGACGATGAGCCAGCCCGCGACCGGGAAGGCCGCGGCGAGTTCGAGCGCCACCGCGCCGCGCACGAATGCGCCCGCCGAGGAGAGGGAGATGTTGTGGAGGGCGAGATGCTGCCCCATCTTCGCTGCCAGTCCCGCTGCGCCCAGTGATGAGAACATCAGCGTCAGCGCGATGAGGCTCCAGCCTGCGAATTGCGTTGGTCCCAGGCCGACTGCGATGAGGAGGGTCGCGGGGATGGTGACGAACGCCAGCAGCACGCCGCCGAGCCAGAAGCATTGCCACGGTGAGCGATCAAGCCGAATCCGGGCGCGCTCGACCGTGGCCGGAAAGATCAGCCACAGCGCGGTGAGTAGCCCCGGAAAGGTGAGGCCGAGGAACAACAAGATGCCGAAAATTGCAGAGATGTCTGCCATGTCAACCTGTCCTTTCTTGTATTGACAGGTATACAGGCGCACGGTGCGGAAAGTTGCAGGCTTGTGCAGTGGGGCAGGGAACAGGGGATCGGAGTGTTCACCCTTGCTCCCCTGCTCCCCTGCTCCCCTGCCCAATGTGTTCGCGCACGAAGAAGCTGAGGATGAACGCCCCGAGGCCGAGACAGCCGGCGTAGGGCAGCAACGCGAACCAGCCGATGAAGGGCAGCGCGCTGCCAAGGCTGAGCGTCAACGCGCCCCAGATGCTTTGCCGCAGCGTGTCATCGTTCGGGCGCAGTCGCTCGCCAATCAACTGGGCCACTGCGGTGAGGCCGAATGTGAGACCGATGATCACTAGCGCGATGATGAGGACGGCGGGGAGGCGTGGCAACTCATTGCCCACCGAATCGGCCAGCGCGGAGAGAGCCACAGCCAGGCCGCCGAGAAACAATACATTGATAACGCCGATGACGAGACTGCGGCCCGGCATCGACTCGGCCAGCGCGCGGGTGCGCGCAACGCGGCGCGGAAACAGCGCGCCCACGGACAAGATAAACGGCGTCACCAAAATGTTGCCGACGATCAGCACGACGACGGCGCGAAAAAGATCATCCATCAGCGGCTCCGAGTGGTGAGGGTGGAACGCAGCAGCATGCCGTTGCCCATAATCCA
>JBQTJD010000876.1:0-21414 GCA_052387475.1 Anaerolineales bacterium
CTGTTGGCATCCGAGAGGACGGTCTCGTACGTGCCCGAGTCGGCCGTGCGCTTGACCCAGGCCTCAATCGTAAAAGCCGAGAGTGACGGCAAATCTGTCGTGTGGACGAACTCGGCCCGTCCATCGAACTGCAGACTCCCCGTTGCGGGAGTCTGGGCCTGCGCCGGCGCAGAGATAACTGAGAAGAGAATGCTGATACTCGCGAGAAGTGCTAATCCGTTTTTTAGCGTTGTTTGTTTTGACATGCGCTTCCACCTTCCCATTTGGGTCGGCATCAGTATATGAAAGGTCGATCAAAACAAGCGTGCATTTTGCGTGAAGGTTGCGTCAAAATTGGTTGAAGGTCGGTCATTGACCAGCGGGCACATGCCGACAATGGGTTATTTCTTTGGGTATACTTGCGCGGCATGGTCGCCAACCCAACACCTTTCCAACGCACGATCTTTCGCAATTTGTATTGGGATGTATTTTGGTTTGGGATCTTGCAAGGTAGCGCCATCGCCTTTCTTGCAATTTATGCCGCCCGGATCGGGGCCAGCGCGCTACAAGTGGGGCTGCTCACCAGTGGGCCGGCCGTTGTCAATCTGCTCGCCTCGTTGCCAGCCGGGCGCTGGTTGCAGGGCAAACCCACCACGCAGGTGGCGTTCGTCTCTTCGGTGTGGCATCGCCTGGGCTATTTTGTCTTTGTCGCGCTGCCGTGGTTTTTGCCCGAATCCGCTCAGGCCTGGGCCATGCCGATCATCATCGTGCTCATGGCCATCCCCGGCACGCTGTTAGCCATCGTCTTCAATGCCATGTTCGCCGACGTGGTGCCGCCGGAGTACCGCGCCTCTGTCGTCGGGCGACGCAACGCGCTGCTGGCCGTTGCCTCCACGGTCGTCTCATTGCTGTGCGGGCAGTTGTTGGATCGTGTGCCTTATCCCCTCAACTATCAAATCGTTTTTGCGCTGGGGGCGCTGGGCGCGGGATTGAGCAGCTACTATCTTGGGCGTATCCGCCCACCGGATGAGTTGCCGCCGCGCATCAACCAGTTGCTCAATGATGACGCCCGGCCGGGAGGTATGTTGCGCTTCGGCGATGCGATGCGGTCCGCGGTGGGCTTGCGCTTCCTCACGCGCAGCGGCGCGCGCGAATTGCTCCGGATCAATTTATTGCGCGGCCCCTTCGGCCCGCTGCTGTTCGCCTATTTCGCTTTCTACATGTTTCAGTACGCCGCTATCCCGTTGCAACCGTTGTGGTGGGTGAACGCGCTCAAGTTGAGCGATGGCGTCATCAGCGCCGGGCATGCCATCTTTTGGGGGACGCTGCTATTGGCCTCCACTCAGCTTGGTCCGTTGAGCGCCAGACTGGGCCACCACCGTGTGATGATTTTAGGCGCGCTGTTCTACGGGTTATATCCGTTGCTCAATGCGCTGGCCGTGGATGCCACGCTGTTCTTTGTTGCCTCGTTCATCGGCGGTGCAGTATGGGGAATTGCGAACGGTGGGCTGGTGAATAGGCTGATGGAACGTGTGCCGGAGGATGACCGCCCGGCGCACATGGCCCTGCACAACCTCGCGCTCAACGTGGGCATCCTCAGCGGCTCATTGCTCGGCCCGGCCCTGGCCGAGTGGCTCGGCCTGCGGGATGCCATGATCATCAGCGCGGGCTTGCGCGTGGTGGGAGCGTTGTTGTTGTGGCGCTGGGCATGATTTCAGGTGACAGTCACTCACCATTCGGTCAATAGCGCCGCCAGCAACGCGGCGCGTTCGGGAAGGCTGGCGATGAGGATGTGCTCGCGCTCGGAGTGGGCGCCGTTGCCCTGCGCGCCGAGCCCATCGAGCACCGGCACACCCAGCGGCGCGACGAAGTTCGCATCCGACCCGCCGCCCGTGCTGCCCTCCGTCAGCGTCATCCCTAATTCACCCGCAATCGCTTTCGCGCGCGCGAACGTCGCCTCCATCACTGCATCGCGGGGCATGGGCGGGCGGTTGAGGCCGCCAGTCACAGCCACCGACGTGCCGCGCATTACCGGCTGGCGCGTCCGCATCCACGTTTGCAAGCGCTCGGCTTCGGCGGGCGTCGCCACGCGAAAATCCACCTCGGCGCGCGCTTCATCCGGCACGACGTTGGCGCGCGTGCCGCCGGAGATGACGCCGACGTTGACCGTCGTCCCCTGGCCGTAATCGGTGAGTGTTTGCGCGGCGAGGATGTGATGCGCCAGTTCCTCGATGGCGTTGCGCCCGTTCTCGTGATCGGCCCCGGCATGCGTGGCGCGGCCTTTCGTCAGAATCGTCATATCGCCGATGCCCTTGCGTTCAGTCTTTAGCGCCCCGCCGGCGAGCGCCGGCTCCATGCACAACACCAACTCCGACTCTTGCGCGAGTTTCTCGATCAGCGTGCGCGAATGGTCGCTGCCGATCTCCTCATCCGAAGTGAACAGCGCAGTAATGGGGCGCGTCGGCCAGTGATCGTGCGCCCTTAACTGCGCCAGCACGATGAGCGTCAGCGCCAGGCTGGCCTTCATATCAATCACGCCTGGGCCGTACAGTTTGCCATCGCTCTCACGAATCGGTTGCCGCGCGAGTGTGCCCAGGCTACAGACCGTATCCATGTGGCACATGAACAAAATGCCATCGCGGCCCGCCATGTGGGCCGCCCCCCAGCACCCGACCACGTTATCGCCCGCCATCGTCTGCACATCTACCGTCACCGTCGCACCGAGCTGTCGCAGTTCCTCCGCCATCACCGCGCCTAGCCGATCTACCGCCGCCTTGTCAGTGGAGGGGGTCTCAATCGTGGTGATCCGCTTGAGGAGTGAAACGATGGAGTCGGTATGGATGGCGAAGTCGGCGACGGAGAGTGGCGGCATGTTCTGTTCCCAAGTGTGGTACGGTGTCGAAAATAGTGCGCGAATTGTACCCCTCGGCTTGCCCGCAGGAAGAATTGTGGCCTATACTTTGTTTAGTGAGAACGGATTCAATTAGCGCAGATTTCACATTGATCTACGGCCATCATTCCCGCCCCACGCTTTCGCGGGGGCAGGCTGCGGGAATCCAGCCGCGTGACCTGGACACCGCTCCCCATTGGCATGGGGACAAGCTTCGCGGGTGTAACGATTTGCCGTAAATCAAAAAGGAATTCGCTTTAGAGGCCAAGGATGCCATGTTGAATATCCCTCAACGTTCGCGAGATTATTGGCTGTTGTGGTTTGTGGCGCTCTCGGCGCTGGCGCTGAATGTCTGGCTGCTCAACACGCTGCTCGGCCTGCGGCGGCAGGCGGGCGAAGCGGCGGCGGTGGCGGCGCAGGAGATCAAGTTGCTGCGCGAGTCATCTTTTGATTACACCGTGAAGATCGACCAGAGTTTGCCCATCAGCCTGACGATACCGTTCAAGCAGACCTTCAACCTCCCCATCAACCAGACCATCCCCATCTCCACCGTAATTCAAGTGCCGTTGGAGATTCCGTTCGTCGGTACGCGCATCTTCGATGTGCCGTTGAGAACCAGCGTGCCGATCACGCTTAATGTCGATATTCCGATCAACCTCATCGTCCCCATCTCCACCTCGGTGCCGATCAAACTGAATGTGCCTATCCGCCTCACCATCGCCGACACGCCCATTGATGCCACGCTGGATCGCGCGGAAACCTATCTCGAAGATCTGGGCGGGCAGTTTGGCGTGCTTACGGTAACACCTACACCACAAAGGTGACGAGTGACGGGTGACAAGTGAACGGCCCATGTCACTCGTCACATGTCACCCGTCACCCAATGTATGACCTTGCTTCTTCTGACCATTATCGCCTATCTCATCGGCTCGATCCCCTTTGGTGTGCTCGTCGGGTACGTGGTGTTACGACGTGATATTCGCGCGGGCGGTTCGGGGCACTCGGGCGGCACCAATACCATTCGGCAAGCGGGCTGGCTGGTGGGCGCGGTGGTGATTGCGTTGGATGTCGCCAAGGGCGCGTTCGCCGTGTGGTTGGCGCTGGTTTATGGAGATGGACTGTGGGCGCCGGCGCTGGCCGCGGGCGCGGTGGTGGCCGGACACTGTTGGCCGCTCTTCGCCGGATTTCGCGGCGGCATGGGGCTGGCGCCAGCCGGTGGTGTGATGGCGCTTGTGTATCCGCTGGGCTTTGTCGGCGCGCTCGGGCTGCTGTTGCTGGCGGCTTTCGTGTTGCGGCAGTCCGCGCGGAGCATCTTCGCCACCGGACTGCTCGGCCCGCCCCTCATCTGGATGTTCAGCCAATCGATCCCGCTCACCGCCATCGCCGCTGCGCTCGGCATCGTCCTCGCAACGCGGGCGCTTTCAGATTGGAACCGCAAGCAGAAGGCCGTGTGGGATGTGAGACGAAGGACGGAAGACGATTGACGAAAGTGGCAAACGCTGCGCGTTTGGTTAAGCGGGCGGCGTCGCTGGCGCATCATTCGTTGCGCCGCTTAGGCCGTCCGCCACTTTCGTCGTTCGTCTATCGTCAAGCTTTTACCAGTGTGAACAGCAACGCCGGTTCTCGGCAGATGAAGCGGTAGCGGCTGCCGGCGGGGATGACGGTCATCTCGCCGGGGCGGACGAGCGTCACGTCACCGTCGTGGGTCTCAATCCGCAACTCGCCGCGTACCGCCAGCCAAAAACTCCCCGTCACCGGCGCGGTCACCTCCGGTCCAATCCCCTGCCCCACCGCCAGCAGCGCTTCGTAATCCTCGATTTGCGCCAGGGTGGTCAAACGAAACGGTTCGATGGCACTGGGAGCGACGCGCGCCAGCTTCACCTTTTCGAGCGGCGGCTCATCGCCAGTGACGTAGAAATGCCGCTGGCCGTTGGTGCGCTCGGTGTAGCCCAACGGGCGGATGAGGATGACGACCGAGCGTAGCGCGGATTGCGTGCGATGCCTCACCCCTTTAGGCACCACGGCCAACTCTTCGGCGTGCAGGTTGAGCGTGCCGCGTTCGGTATCGAGTGCGATGACGCCCTCCTGCACAAGAAAGAGCTCGTCCTCATCAATATGCTTGTGCCACTCAAGCTCGCCCTGGCAGACAAAGACGTTGATGACCAGATGGCCAACGCTCGCAACCGGCCGGAGCGAAAACGGCTGTTGCAATTCACCAGCAATGGCGCTGAGGTTGGCGGTTTGGAACGGCATACGCTCAGTGTCATGTGCCATGGGTCAAGTGTCAAGGGCCAAGAGGCCGATATTCCTAAATTGCCACCTGCCACTTCATTCCGGCGGTTCGACATGCACCACCACACGGTGCAGGCCGGCGATTTCCGCGTGCAGTCGTTGTTCGATGTCTTCGGCCAGAGCGTGCGCCCGCGTGAGTGGTTGCTCGGCCGGTTGGGTGACGTGCAGCGTCGCGGTGAGATGTCCGCCAACGTTGTGCAAGTGCACGTCATGGCATGCGCCTGGCCCGGCCACCCCATCGACGAATTGGGTGATGCGGCGGCGAAGGTCGGCCCGCCGCGCCACGGTTCCAGTCTCATCCGGCAACTCTGTGGGTAGCGGCTCGATGTGGGTGACCAGCCCGCGCACCTCAGGTAGGGCAGTCCGCACGCGACGCTCAAACTCATCGGCGCTCGTATGCGCCTCGCCCAGTGTCAGGGCCGCATCCATTTCGAGATGCATCTCCAACGAATAGCCGCCGGCCTTTTCCGCATGCGCGTGCAAGTCGTGCAGTCCAAGCCCGAGCGCATCGGCCAGACCGCGCAAGGTGTGGGCGAACGTCTCCCACGGCGTGCGGGCCGAGTCGCGCGGCTCCACATGCACCAACGTCTCCATCACACCCGGTAATTCGCTGGCGACCCGCTGCTCTACTTCTGAGGCGACGTTGTGGGCTTGGGTCGCCGTCATCGCCGGATCAACCTTCACATGCAGATCGACATACGCGGCATCGGTGCGGCCACGCGAACGCACATCGGTGGCCGAGGCCACCCCTGGCACGGCACGCGCGATGCGTTCCACATCCGTGGGATTTACGACGGCCACATCCGTCAGAGTTTGTGACGTGGAGCGTAAAATTTCAAACGCAGCCCGGACGAGTAACAGCACGACAAAGCCCGCCACCACCGCATCCAGCCAGCCCCACCCCAGCGCTGTGCCGATCAGCGAGGCCAGCACCGATAGCGTCACGAACAAATCCGTGCGCGTATGCGTAGCGTCGGCGAGCAGCACCGGGCTGTTTAAGCGGCGACCGGCGCGGGTTTCGAACCACACGATAAGGAGATTGACGAAGAAAGTGGCGGTCATCAGCCCGAAGATAAGCGGAGAAATGCTGGGCGGCGTCCCTCTGGTGAGCACACGCTCGACCACGCCCGAGCCGATTTCATACGCGGCCACCAGAAGCAGCGCGCCGATGGCGGCGGTGGCAACCGTTTCGTATTTATGATGACCGTATGGGTGATTGTCGTCGGCTGGCCGCGCGGCCAGCCACACCCCCAATAAGCCGATAATGTTCGACGATGAATCCACCAGCGAGTGAAAGGCGTCGGCCACAATCGCCAGCGCACCCACGCTAACGCCCATCGCCAGCTTCACCGCCGTCACGCCGAGATTGAGCGCGAGTACCATCCACAGCACGCGCCGGACTTGAATGTTGCGAGAGTCAGTCATTTTGGGAGTGACGGTTTACGCGTCACGTTTCGTTCAACAACATCACCAGCATCACGATCCACAGCAACGAGTAATTGAGCACGCGCCGGCTGCGGACCTGTGCGCCAAAGAGCAGTACGGCCAGCACCAAACCGCACACCAATCTTACAAGACCCAGCGGCTCGCTGTAAGTGGAGAATGGTGTGAAGGCGAAGATGGCGGCGTTAGGCAGGAGTGCTAGCACCGGCAGTGTCCATTCGCGATTAGCCAGCCGCCGCGCAGACTCGACCACCCCCCATACGCTCGGCAGCACGGCGATAGGCAAATACAGCAACGCGAACAACAGCAGCGGTTGCCAGCCGAACTGCCCGATACGCCACAGCCCCATGTACGGGATGAACTCGAAACCCGAGCCGTGAAACCCGCCCGAGCCAAGACCGAAACGGCCGAAGTAATGAAAAATGAAAAATTGAAAAATGCAAAATGGCAAGAAACTTAGGAGGCTGAGACGAATGGCATTCGTCCATCGGCGCTCAAGCACAAGCCACACAAGATGCGCGACCACGAAAAGCAGTGTCACTTCTTTCGTGAAGAGAGCCAGTCCGTACAACACCGCCGCCCGCCCCTCCTGCCCGCACCGACTGGCGAGTAACGCGCCGGCGATGAAGGCGTAGGCCAGTGGCTCCGTCATCGCCAAACGGACCGTGTACGCGAAGCCCACCCACAATCCATACGCCAGCGCATACCAACGGCTTACGCCATACGCGGCCAGCAGCTCGCCGACGAGAAATGTGCCAGCCATTTGCGCGATCACGTTAATGGCGAGCAACACCCATGGTACAGCGAGTGGTTGAGCGAGGGAGAGAACACGGGCAACGAGCGAAAGCAAAATGCGCTGGTAGCGATAAGCCGGTGTATCGAGGATGCCGGGCGGCTGTTGTGCCGCCCACGCCGGGTTGGGGTTGAGCGCGAGCACGTACACGTATTGCCCATCGTAGCCTTCGCGCGCGCCGGGTTCGCCCGCCATGTGCCGCATGCCGAGCCGCGCCATCTCACCCACATCGCCATTGTTGCGCACGAGGCTGAGGGTGAGGAGCCTAATGAGAAAAATGAAGACAAGAAGAGTAGGAAGAAAAGGCTCGAGGGCAGTGAGCAACATTGGCTCACCCTCACCCCCAGCCCCTCGCCCGCTGGGAGACGGGTGACTCACGGTGTCGGCGTTTCCGTCTCGGTGGGCGGAGGCGGTGTATCAGTGGGCGGCTCTTCGGTCTCGGTCGGCGGCGGCGTCTCCGTGGGTGTGGATGTGCTGGTCGGCGTCGGCGTGATCGTTGGCGTCGCGGTAATTGTGGCCGTTTGTGTGGGCGTGGCCGTCGGGCGCGTGATGGTGAACTTGACGCGGTACTCGGCGCTGCCACCGGCTTTGTTGAAGACGATGACGCGCACCGTCACTGGGCCATCGGGCAAGCCGCCGGCATCCCAATTCGCCAGCGTGTTCACATCAAAGACCGCGTTGGGGTTGCTCTCCACAATCACCCCCCAGCCCTCCGGGTCGTGGCTCAAGCCGTACTCGAGGCGGAAGCGATCAAAGTCTCGCGTCGCCGCCACCTGCCCGATAATCTGAATCTGCCCCGGCTCGAGCATCGCACCTTCCACCGGATTGATGATGGACATGATCGGGCGCGGCGAGTCGGCGACGCAATCGCCCTCCGGCGCCCACACGATGGGCGTGAAGAAGCCAAGCCGGGCCGCCCACTCCTGTCCCTCTGGGTTTTCGGTCAGCCACTTGCGCGCCCACGGGTCTTTCAGGTTGATGACTTTCATCCCCAATTTTTCGAGCACTTCGAGTTGATAATCCTTGGCGCAGTCGGCCGTCATCGTGAGGTTGGTGAACGGATCAACAAAGCTTGAGCGCCACAAATCCTGCTCGGGGCCGGGCGGCGGGTAGTTTTGCGAGAAGCGTTCGACGAAGCGCAGGTCGCCGGGGCAGAACTCGCTGGGCCGCGCACCCGACACCCCGCAGATCTCGGCATCCACCACAGTCGGCGGGCGTTGATACCACGTGGCTTTGCCGGCCAGGGCTGACTCCATGAAAATTTTCCAGATCGGCGCGGCCCCGGTTACACCAGTCGTGCCCTCCATCGGCGTGTAGTCGGCGTTGCCCACCCACACTCCGGTCACCAGTTCGGGTGTGTAGCCGATGGTCCAGTTGTCACGATTATCGTTCGTTGTGCCGGTCTTCACTGCCGCCGGAAACGATAGTTGCAGCGGCGAGTTGAATCCGAACGCCGGTGACCGTGCGCTGGCATCGCTCAGGATGTCGGAGAGGAGATAGGCCGTCTCCGCCGTCACCACTTGCCGGCCCCAGTTCTCCGGCGGCGCTTCACAGGGCGCGACCACACTCGGCTCCTCCGGTGTCTGTGGGTGTTGGCAAATCACATTGCCGTCGCGGTCGGTGATACGAGCCACCGCGAACGGGAAGACCCGCCAGCCGTTGTTCGCCAATGCACCGTACGCTTCGACCATCTCAGCCAGCGGAACTTCACCACCGCCGAGCGCGAGTGACAGGCCGTAATCGTTGCGCGTCAGAGTCTCGACGCCCAATGTCTTCGCAAATGAAATGAGACCCGGCGCAATTAGATTGCCGTTTGCATCCAGCGTGTCGAAAATTCCGACGAACTGCAACGCCTTCACTGCTGGGAGGTTGTATGAATTCGCCAGTGCAAGGCGCACCGACACTGGGCCGTGAAAGCGACCGTCGTAATTGCGCGGCACATACGGCGGGTTCGCACCGTCGGGGAATTCAGTCGGCACATCCCACAACACAGTGGCCGGCGCCCAGCCGCGTTCGAAGGCCAGCGCGTACGTCAGCGGTTTGATCGACGAGCCGGGCTGGCGCGGCACGAGGGCCATGTTGATCTGCCCATCCACCGGGTCGTTGTAGTCATCGGAACCGACCATCACGACGATCTCGCCCGTCGCGGGCCGCATCGCCACCATCGCCCCGTTGCTGACCTTGCGGTCGGCCAGCCCGGCCACTTGCTCGGCCACCGCTTTTTCGGCCAGCGTCTGCAACTCGGGATCGAGCGTGGTGTAAATGTTGAGGCTCTGGCGATAAAGCTGCGCGCCGTATGGTTGCGCCTCGATGACGCGGCGCACGTAATTGACCCAATGCGGAAAGCGGGCGTCGTTGCGCGGCGGCGTGAAGGTGCGGGCGTCGATGTCCCGCAATGCGGTTTCAATTTCATCAGCCGTGACGGCAATCTTCTGCTCCGGTTGCCCGTTGAGCTTAAGCGTCACCCCACCCCGCTCGACCGTCTCGGCCAACATCAGCGTCAGCACTTGTTGTTGCCGATTGAGCACAACGTCTTTGTTGGTGAACACATCGTATACGGCGGGCGCTTGCGGCAACCCGGCGAGGAACGACGCCTCGGCCAAGTTCAAATCGCTGGCGCCTTTGTTGAAGTACGTTTGCGAGGCAGCCTCGACACCGTAAGCGAGGTTGCCATAGTAAATTTCGTTGAGATACAGCTCGAGGATTTCATCTTTCGAGTAGCGGCGCGTGATCTCGGCGGCTAGGATGATCTCGCGCACCTTGCGGAGGTTGGTACGCTGCGCGGCCTCATCCGGCGATAGCACTAGCGCGCGCACCAATTGCTGTGTAATCGTGGATGCGCCGGAGACCGTATCGCCCGCCTGCAAATTCTGCCAAATGGCGCGCGCAATCCCTACCGGATCAAAGCCCGGGTTGTTGAAGTAATCTTTGTCCTCCGTCGCGACGGTGGCCGCAATCAACAGCGGGGAGATTTTGGTCAGCGGCACGTACGTCCGCCGCCCGGCGCGCGGGTCGTTGAGTTCGTATAGCGTGTTGCCCTTCGAGTCGTAAATGCGGGCGCTCTCGAACTGTGAGGCGCGCGCGCGCAAGTCGCTCACCGAGGGCAGGTCGCGCGCGAGGTAAGCATACGTCCCCACCAGCACCACCATCCCCACCGCGATGAGGGCCAGCAACGCAACGAGGCCCCATTGCAACGCATTACCCACACAACCGAGCACGGCGCGCGGGTCACGCTCGCGATTCGATACGACCGTCGTCGCGCCATAATTAGAGAAATAGGGCACGATGTCCACCGGCTCGTTCACCGGCGGCGGCTCTTGGAATAGCGGGCTCACTCGTTTGGCGGTGGTCGCGTTCGGGTCGCGCTCGCGATTGCGAGCGCCGAGCACCGGCATTCCAAACTCATCCACTTCGATTTTCGGCTTGGTAATTGGAGGCAACTCCGGCGTGAACCAGCCGCCGGTCACTTCGGGGTCACCGGTGGGATGTCGCAACTCTTCGGCGAGCGGGTCAGGTGTGGGGGCTGCTTCGGGCATCTCCGGTTTTTGTTCAGGAGACGTTTCCGATGATGATGACGTGCTCATGCGGCGAGTATAACCCATATCCTTTCGTGAATTCGCGGTTATGACGCGCACTTGACCCGATTTGTTCTCGGTTGATGATTCCGCAGGTGCCTGTCACCATGACGCCCATCAGTTACAATTGCGCCGTGCCATGTTTGTCTCGAAAATTCTATGCGCGCGACACCGTGACAGTCGCACGTGAGTTGCTCGGCCAGCGCTTGGTGCGCGTGTGCAACGATCAGCGCTTGGCGGGGTTAATCACCGAGGCCGAAGCTTACGTGGGCGAAACTGATCTGGCCTGCCACGCCCGGGCTGGGCGCACACCGCGCACTGAGGTGATGTTCGGCCCGCCGGGTCACGCATATGTCTATCTCAATTACGGCTTGCATTGGATGTTGAATGTGGTGACGGAGCGCGCGGGCTTCCCGGCGGCGGTGCTGATTCGGGCCATCGCTCCGGTGAGCGGGATCAAGACCATGGTGCGGCATCGCGGCGGCAGGCCGGATCGCGCTCTCAGCAACGGCCCTGGCAAACTCACACAGGCGTTGCGCGTGGATGTGGGTTTCCACGGGGCTGACCTGTGCGCGTGTGGTGTAGAACTATTCATTGAACGCGCCCCTGCCCCACCCGCCACGCACATAATCGCCCGCCCGCGTGTAGGTATCGAAAATGTGCCGGAGCCGTGGCGCTCAGTGGGGTGGAATTTCAAACTGCTGACGATAGACGCAAGACGATAGATGGAAGAAGCGGACTCAACTTTCGTCGTCCGTCCATCGTCTTTCGTCATCCAATGGAGACTTCATCATGGCAATCCTCTCCGGCAAAACCGCCCTCATCTTCGGCGTTGCCAACGACCACAGCATTGCCTGGGGCATCGCGCAGGCCCTGCATCGCGAGGGCGCGCAACTCGCCTTCAGCTACGCGGGCGAAAAGCTCGAACGCCGCGTGCGCCCACTGGCCGAGTCGCTCGGTTCCACTTTCATCGAGCCGTGTGATGTGAGCAAAGATGAAGACATTGCCGCGATTGTCGAAAAGACCAAGGTGGCGTTTGGCGAGATTGACATCCTTGTGCACTCCATTGCCTTCGCCAGCCGCGAGGATTTGAGCGGGCCGTACTACAATGTCAGCCGTGCCGGCTTCGCGCTGGCGATGGACATCAGCGTATACTCATTCACTGTGTTGGCCCGCGCCTTTCTGCCGATCATGAAACCGAACAGCGCAATGCTGACGCTGACGTACATCGGCTCGGTCAGGGCAGTGACGCATTACAATGTCATGGGCGTAGCGAAGGCCGCGTTGGAGGCCAGCGTGCGTTACCTGGCCATGGATATGGGCGCGCACGAAAAACGTATCCGCGTTAACGGTATCTCGGCCGGCCCGATCCGCACGTTGTCGGTGGCCGGCATCGCCGGCTCGCGACAGATGATCGGCGAGTTCGCCAAACAAAGCCTGCTCAGGCGCAATATCACTATTGACGATGTCGGCAACGCGGCGGCGTATTTGTGTTCAGATATGGCGGCGGGCGTGACCGGTGAGATTCATTATGTGGATGCCGGCTTCAATACGGTGGGGATGAATTTGGATGAGACGAGCAGCGGTTAGTTCGCGCCAGCAATGAGATGAGCAACGACGCACTTAATTGTGCGTCGTTCTTTTTTAGCAAATGCACATCTATTGGGTCTCGCCCTCCGGCATCGAGATACACACACCCGAAGAAGTCGGATCTTTATTACAGCGCGAGCAGGGTTTTGTCTGGGTGGACATCCCTCAACTTGACGAAGCCGGCGCCGAGCTTTTGCGGGACACATTCGGCTTTCATCCCATCGCCGTGCGTGCCTGTCGCGAACGGTCGCTCGTCCCCAAGCTGCACGCTTACGCCAATCACGTTTTCGTCATCCTCAACGCGCCGGAGCCGGGCGCGGCGGGCCACGTGCACATGCTCGAGTTGGATCAATTTATTGGCCGGCGCTATCTCGTCATCGTGCACGGCCCTTTTGGCGCGGGCGTTGTTTCGGATGTCGTGCTGCAGCGACGGGAGAGCCGGGCGGTGTTGCAACGGATTGAGTCGGGACGCTTCCGGCCAGCCAGCCCGGCCGAGCTGTCGTACACACTCGTCTCAAGCGTTACACGCCACATGGAGTCGTTAGTCGCCTCCCTCGCCGGGAAAATCGCCACGCTGGAGCGGCAGGTGTTCACCCGGCAGTTCGGCGACCCGGAGCAGGCGCTCGAAACGATGTTCGGTTTGCGCCACGAGTTGTTGACGATTGAAACGCTGGCGTCACAAAGCCGCGTGGTCTACGCGCGCCTGAGCCGCCTGACACCCCGCTTCATGCCGGCTGAAGAATGCACCTTCTTCGAGGATACAGCCAATCAATTTGAAGCCGTCCAAAACATCTGTGTGGGCGAGCGCCAGTATCTGCAAGGCGTGATCGAGTTCTTTGAAAACCGCATGGTGACCAAACTCAACATCGCCATGGAGCGGCTGGCGCTCATTACGGTTTTGCTACTGCCGGTCACCGCCATCGCCTCGGTCTACGGCATGAACATCATCGTCTCCGAGCAGACGGATATCCGTCACGTCGTGGCCGTCATCACCGGGATCGGGCTGTTGACCGGGCTGATTGCGTTGTGGGCTAAACGGCGCGGCTGGTGGTAACGGAGGTGGCCACGGTCTCACTGGATGTCACCGCCTCATCTTTCGGGAACAGCCGCCCGAGGATCTGGTTGAAAAGCCGCACCATCAGGTTTTGGTAGAACCCAAATATAAATGTCACAAAGTAGATGACGAACTGATTATCGGTAAACCAGGTGATGATGTTTGATCGGGCGATGAGATACATGACCAGGCCAAAGGCAAAGCCGATCAATGGGTAGGCGTAATACCACATCGAGAATTCCGGATCGAAGTCCTTCTTGTCGGCAACATGCAGCCAGAGCATGTTGAGACCGCCCACCACGCCACCCAGACCGCCGCTCAGGATCGCCAGCCCCAACACACTGGGCAGCAGCGGGGCCTCATTCTGCAATTCCAAAGCGCCTGCGACCAACGCCTCCGCAATCGGCCCGATCCAGCCCGTGGCCGCCAACACCACGACGAGCACGATGAAGACCAGCACCAAATAGCTGAAGATTGAGCGTGGCGCTTCAAACCACGCCATGCGTTGGATGCGGGCAAAGCGATAACGGGCTTCGGCCAGCTCACGCTGCGCTTCTTCAATGTACCCCCGGTCGGCCAGCATGAAATTGCGCGCCTGAGCCAGCCGGTCGAATATCTCCCGCGCCAGCCCCAGGCTGACGCCGGGTTGGACGGATACAACTTTTTCCAACTCATCAATATCCTTGAAGACCTGACGCACGCGGTCATCTGTGACGTACAAGACCAACAATTCAGGGTTCGCCGACAAGTCTTTGCGAATGTCAGTGAGCGTTTCGGCTTGCGGGCCAAACGTCTCGGGGATGACGAACGTATCTTCGCCCTTCATCGCCGTGCTCGCCGGTTGCGCGGCGTCGCCCACCGTGCCTTCCGGCTCAATATCTCCCAAGCCTTTGGGTTGCTCCTCCGCGCCGGCAAACGCCTCCTCCCGTTCCATGCCTGCCATCGGATCGGCCTCCGCCGGCATATTCTCATACGCCCGCAATGTGGCTTCGTCGGCGGCGGATAGGTTCGGCGAAGGCTGGTCGGTAAACAACCGCGCGACTTCTTCAGGCGTCAGGTCAGGCGTGGCTTTGGGGTCGGCGCCGGGCGGGGTGGGCATTGTGGATATCTCCTGAGAGCGGTGGACGCGTAACAGCATGGGCAGTATAGAATAAAGACACTGAAAGAGAAAGAGAGCGGCGCTCGCGGACAGCCCGAGCGCCATGGTGAAAATCACTGGAAGAGCGCCTATGTCGCGAACGACGCGATCCATGTTGATTGGAGTCGGCCTGGGAATCCTGACGGTGTGTGTGGGTGCGGCCATCCTCGCCGGCCTGTGGCTGCGGCCCGCCCAACCTGCGCCGGTTGTAAACGCCACGCAGGCGGCCTCCCCACTCCCGCCCCAGAGTATCGCTACACTTCCCGTGGACCCGCCCACCCTCGCTGCGTCAGCCACCTTGCCCCCTCCCCTCACCCCGGCCCGCCGCCCGCTCAACGAACTCCCTAATCCACCCGTCGGCAAGATCACGTTCACCTGTTTCGATGGCAACGACGACGAAATCTGTTTGCTCGCCCTCGCGGATATGGGCATCGCGCAACTGACCAACAACGACGTCGGCGACTGGTATGCGTCCATCACATCGGATGGAGCCGGTGTGCTATTCGCGCGCCAGACCAGAGGGAGCAATTACGAAATCTACCGCATGGACGCCGACGGCGGCAACGTGGTGCAACTGACTCAGAACGGCGCGCAAAACTATGCGCCGGAGATGTCGCCGGATGGGACACAAATCGTTTTCACTTCGAGTGCGGGCGGCGCACAGCAAGTTTGGGTGATGGGGGCCGATGGGCAGAATGCGCAAGTCTTGACGAGCGGCGCGGAGAACATTGACCCCACGTGGTCGCCGGATGGGGGCCGGATCGCGTTTGCGAGCAGCCGGGGCGGGCAGCGGCAGTTGTGGACGATGGCGGCCGATGGCGGCGACGTGCGGCAGGTCACCGACTTGCCGGAAATGGGCGGCCGCAGCGCCTTCTCCGCCGACGCCGCTGCGCTGACCTTTTATCGCGGGCCGTTCAATGGCCGCAACATCTTCGTCATCGGCGTGGATAGCAGCAATTTGCGCCAACTTACCGACGGCGGCGACAACCTCGGCCCGGATTTTTCGCCCGACGGACAGTGGATCACGTTTAGCTCGTTCCGCGACGGCAACAACGAAATCTACATCATGCGCCCCGATGGCAGTGACGTTTACCGGCTGACCGAAAACCGGCGCTCCGAATATCAACCGCGCTGGGGGCCGTAACGTGAAACGTGACGCGTCAAGGGACGCTCACATGGCGGCCGTCAACGCAAAAACTTAAGCCACCAGAAATCCCAATTCTGCGAAAATAGCTCACCCAGCTTGATCATTCAAACCAGAATCCCTTCATGACCATCCCCGTTGCCCTCCAACTTTACACGCTGCGCGACTCGTTGCAACACGACTTTGCTGAAACGATTGAACGCGTCGCCTCGGTTGGCTACGCCGGTGTCGAAACCGCCGGCTTTCCGAAGACCACCCCGGAGGCCGCGGCGCGCTTGTTTGCCGACCTTGGGCTGGCGGTGTGCGGCGCGCACGGCCCGTTGCCGCTCGGCAATGATCGCCAGCGCGTCATCGAGACGATGCAGGCATTGAATTGTCGCCGGCTCATCAACGCCTGGCAGCCGCCCGAGAAGTTCACCACGCGGGCGAGCGTCGAAGCAGTGTGCGCGGCGCTCAACGAAGCCAACGTGGTTGCGCAGGCCAACGGATTCAGCCTCGGCTATCACAACCACTGGTTCGAGTTCGAGAACCGCTTCGATGGAGTAACCGCCCACGCACTTATGGCCCGCACGTGCGACCCACAAGTGTTCTTTGAGATTGACGTGTACTGGGTCAAGACCGCCGGTGAAGACCCGGCCAGCGTGGTGCGTGACTATGGGGCACGCGCCCCGCTGCTCCACATCAAAGATGGCCCGGCGGTGCGCGATGCGCCGATGACGGCGGTGGGCGCCGGCGTAATGGATATTCCCGCTGTGGTGAGCGCGACTGGTACACATACCGAATGGCTCATCGTCGAACTCGATCAGTGCGCAACGAATATGTTCACCGCTGTCGAGCAAAGCTATCGCTATCTCGTTGACTCGGGGCTCGGGCATGGAAAAAACTAAACTCGGCATTATCGGCTGCGGCAACATCAGCGACACGTATTTCAAAAGCTGCGCGGAGCTTGACGCGGTGGCTGTCAGCGCATGCGCGGATATTGACTTCGCGCGCGCCGAGGCCCAAGCCGCACGGTACGGTGTTCGTGCACTCACCGTAGATCAACTACTCGCCGACCCCAAAGTCGAAATCATCATCAATCTCACCGTTCCTGTCGCGCACGCCGAGGTGAGCACCGCGGCGTTGCAAGCGGGCAAGCACATCCACACCGAAAAGCCGCTGGCCGTATTGCGTGAAGATGGTCAACGGGTGTTGGCTGTGGGGCGTGAGAAACAACTCCGAGTGGGCAGCGCGCCCGATACGTTCCTGGGCGGCGGATTGCAAACGTGCCGTAAGTTGATTGACGAGGGCGCCATCGGCGAGCCGGTGGCCTGCTCGGCTTTCATGGGCTATTCGGGGCCGGACGCGTGGCATCCCAATCCACACTTTTTCTTTCAACCCGGCGCCGGGCCGATGTTCGACATGGGGCCGTATTACCTCACCGCCCTCATCCATTTGCTCGGGCCGGTGCAGCGCGTTTCCGGCGCGACGCGCGCGTCATTTTCCGAGCGCGTGGCCGGGCACGAAGCGATTCGCGGACAGCGCATCCCGGTGAACGTGCCCACGCACGTCATCGGCGTGCTCGAATTTGCCAGCGGCCCGCTGGGCATGGTGGTGACCACATTTGATGTAGTCGGGCATGAGCAGCCGCGCATCGAAATCTACGGCAGCGAGGGGACGCTGAGCGTGCCCGACCCCAACACCTTCGGCGGGCCGGTGCGCGTTTTGCGGCGCGGGCAACGTGAGTTCGCGGAGGCGCCGCTGACGCACGGCTACATCGGCAACCATCGCGGCCTCGGCCCGGCGGATATGGCGCTGGCGATTCGGTCGGGCCGCCCGCACCGGGCGAACGGTGAGCTGGGCTATCACGTGCTCGACCTCATGCACGCCTTTCACGACGCCGCGCGCGAAGGACGGCACATCGAGCTGGCTAGCACGTGCGCGCGCCCTGCGCCGCTGCCGATGGGCTTGCGCGAGGGAGAACTCGATGACTGACGATCGCGAAATGAATTTCGCGGCTGGCATTGGGAAATGCGCTGAAGCGCATTGTTGGCGTGGTCAACCCGCTTCAGCGGGTTTGCCTGCGAACGTAGTTCGCCGCTAGCCGCCGATTTCAATCGGCGGTGAAGCGCAAACAGAAATGATGATTGAGAAGCGCGCGTTGCTGGTGTGGGGCGGGTGGGAGAGGCACGAGCCGCAACTCGGCGCGGAGTTATTTGACAGCGTGCTGCGCGCCGAGGGCTTCATGGTCGAGATCGCCGATACGCTTGACGTGTATCTCGACGCCGAGAAGTTGCGGTCAGCCAGCCTTATCGTGCCGATTTGGACGATGGGGACGATCACACGCGAACAGGAACGTGGCCTGCTTGATGCGGTGGCCGGTGGAGTCGGCATCGCGGGCTGGCATGGCTGTATGGCCGATTCGTTCCGCAACAACCCCGACTATCAATGGATGGTCGGCGGGCAATGGGTCGCGCATCCGGGCAACATCATCGACTACCGAGTCAACATCACCAATCACACTGATCCTATTACCACGGGCCTCAGTGATTTCTCGATGCACTCCGAGCAGTATTACATGCACACCGATCCGTCGAACGATGTGCTGGCGACGACGACGTTCAGCGGCGAGCACGCGCCGTGGGTGGCGGGCTGCGTGATGCCGGTGGTGTGGAAGCGACGCTGGGGCCGGGGTCGGGTCTTTTATTCGTCGCTCGGCCACGGGGTGATAGATTTCGACGTGCCCGAGGCGCGCGAGATTCAGCGGCGCGGGATGCTGTGGGCGAACGCAAACCCATAGGTGACTGTCACTGGCGTCAAGGTGTTGAACTTGCTGAGACCCAGTGACAGCCACCTGATTGAAGATCGGAGCAAACGCAAATGGCAAAGGTAGTGCGTACAGTGATGATCGGTGTCGGCCTCATGGCCCGCTATCATATTCAGCAGATGTTGAAGATGCAGGGCAATACCCGCATCCGCGTGATGTGCGATCCATCGCCCGATAATTATGCAGCGGCGGCGGCCCTCTTCCGCGAGGCTGGGCTGAAACCGCCACCCAACGAGCCGGACTTGAAGCAACTGCTTGCCAAGAACGCGGGCAAACTCGATGCGGCCTTCATCATCACCCCGCACGCATTTCATCATGACCAGACCAAAGCGTGCCTCGAAGCTGGGATTGACGTGCTGCTCGAAAAGCCGATGGTGATGAATGCGGCCGAGGCGCGCAGCCTGATCGAAACCCGCGACCGCACGGGGCGGCTGCTCGTCGTCGCCTTCCCCGGCAGCCTGTCGCCCAACCTGCGCACGGCCGTCGCATGGCTGCGCGCAGGCGAACTCGGCCCGATCCTCAACCTCAGCGCCACGGTGTGGCAAAACTGGGGGCCGAACACCAGCGGTACGTGGCGGCAGGTTCCGCATCTTTCCGGCGGCGGATTCATGTTTGATACCGGCGCGCATGTGCTCAACACCCTGGCCGACCTCGCGGGTGAAGATTTCAGCGAGGTGGCGGCCTGGCTCGATCACTCGGGCCGGCCGGTGGATACGCGCGCGGCCATCATCGCCCGACTGAGATCAGGGGCGCTGGTCACCATTAATGCCTGCGGCGAGGCCATCCCGTCCTGCTCGTCCGATATTCGCGTGTTCTGTGAAAAGGCCATCGTCCGCACCGGGATGTGGGGTGAGTTCCTCGAATTGCAGAAGTCGGGCCAGCCGCGTTTGCGCTCCGTGAAGACCCCCGCTTCACTCGGCGTGTGGGAGCAATTTCTGGCCGTGCGGCGTGGCCTCATCCCCAATCCCAGCCCACCCGAGGTGGGAGTGCGCATGGCGCGGCTGTGGGACGCGATTCGGACCTCAGCCGAGCAGCATGGCCAAATCGTGAAAGTGGTCTGAGCGATGCTGCCGGTGGGTCATATGCCGGGTTTGGGGAAGCCGATACCACGGTTGGTGCAGGGCACGGTGACATTTAGCGCCAAGACCGAAGCGCGCGACTTCGCGCTGCTGGATGCGGTCTGGGAGGCCGGCGGCAACGCCTTCGATACCGCGCACACCTACGGCGCCGGCGAGTCGGAGCGAACGTTGGGCTGCTGGCTGCGCGAACGCGGCGTGCGTGAACGGGCTGTTATCATCACCAAAGGCGCACATCCCATGCAAGGCCGCGTGCGCCTGACGCCCGCAGACATCACCCACGATCTCGCCGAATCGCGCGAACACCTGCAGGTGGATTGCATCGATCTGTATCTGCTGCATCGTGACGATCCGTCCGTCCCCGTCGGCCCGCTCATCGATGTGCTCAACGAACACCAACGCGCCGGGCGGGTGCAAGTGTTTGGGGCTTCGAATTGGACGCACACGCGCATGCAAGCCGCAGCCGAGTATGCAGCCGAGCATGGCCTAAACAGTTTCAGCGTCACCAGCCCAAACTTCAGCCTGGCCGAACAGGTGATGCCGCCATGGGATGGCACGATCAGCATCGGCGGGGAGTTGGGCCGGGCAGCGCGCGAGTGGTATGCGGCGCGTAGCATCCCGGTGTTCGCCTGGTCGAGTCTGGCCGGCGGCTTTTTCTCCGGCCGCTTCCGGCGCGACAACCTCGACTCATTCACCGAGTACTTCGACCAGGTCTGCGTGAAAACCTACGCCAGCGAAACTAACTTTGCCCGGCTCGACCGCGCAACCGAGTTGGGCCGTGAGAGGGGACTCACTGCCGCTCAAATTGCGTTGGCTTACGTTTTGAACCAGCCGATGCAAGTGCATGCGCTGGTCGGCTGCCGCACGGGGGAAGAATTCAAGGCCAATGCCGCCGCCAGCCGGGTGACCCTATCGCCTGAGGAACTCACCTGGCTTGACTACGGCACGTCACTCTCTGACTAACCCATCGAAGGATTACGCAACATGTCACATCCCATCCGAGTCACTGTTTGGAATGAATATCGCCATGAGAAAAAACACGCCGCTGCTCACAAGGTCTATCCCAACGGCCTGCACACGCCCATCGCTGAACATTTGAGCGCGCAAGGCCTGAGCGTGCGCGCGGCTACGCTTGATGAGCCAGAGCATGGGCTGACCGAAGCCGTGCTGGCCGAGACCGACGTGCTGACGTGGTGGGGCCACCTCGCGCACGGCGAAGTGAGCGACGAAATTGTGAGCCGGGTGCAGCGGCGGGTGCTGGCCGGCATGGGGTTGATCGTGTTGCACTCCGGCCACTTCTCGAAAATTTTCCAGCGCCTGATGGGCACGACGTGCGATTTAAAGTGGCGCGAGGCCAATGAACTGGAGCGGATTTGGGTCGTGGAACCGGGCCACCCGATTGCGGAAGGGCTGGGCGAGTACTTTGAGATACCAGGCGAGGAAATGTACGGTGAACGCTTCGACATCCCCGCGCCAGATGAACTGGTTTTTGTGAGCTGGTTCGCGGGCGGTGAGGTGTTCCGCAGCGGATGTTGCTACCGGCGCGGCGCGGGGCGTATCTTTTACTTCCGCCCCGGCCACGAAACGTACCCGACGTACTATCAGCCGGAAGTGCTGCGCGTCATCGCCAATGC
>JBQTJD010000877.1:0-3142 GCA_052387475.1 Anaerolineales bacterium
GTCCGTCATCTGCTTCAAGGTAATGAGGTCTTTGTTGGCGTTCACAGGCTGCTACTCTACCACTGGATCATGCGAGGTACTCCCCGAACGTTTTTTTGGATGGGGTGGGGGGCGGGCCGTGGAAAATAGGATTCGTGATCGCCAACAGTTCGCCCTGTGCGTCGAAAACTTCACAACGGAACCACGCACTTTCACCGCGATTGGCTCCGGCGTGCAGGTGCAAATTGATGCCGCCATCCGCTTCGGGTACTTCTGCCATTGGGTGGCCGTTTCGCACCATCAACGCCCGCGCCGAGGGCGGGCATTCGCTCACCGTTGCCTTCAATTCCACCGCGCCGCTCACGTTACCCAAATCTGCACCGATGTGGTGAGTCACACCATCGAAGCGCGCCGTGAACGTGACACGCGGCCCAGCGCTCACATACGCGCGTCGTCTCCGCACCGCGTCGAGGATCGCCGCGCCGCAAAGGTTGTCGGCGTACACGTACGTGCTCGGCAGGCCGAGGCGTTCGTCCGGCTTGGTCTGCCCGGCCGGCGGATGCGGGCGATGATAGTCGCTGCCGCCGAGCGCGGTGATGCGCCACCCATCATTCAGCAGCCGCGTCCATAGCGCCACAGCGCGCGGGTTGCCACGGGCGTTGTCCGGCCAACTGGGGTCGTTCCAGATTTCGAGGGCGTGCACATGCCGCAATTCGGTATCCGCGAACTCCCACGCCCACGGCGCGAGCAATGGATGATTAATAGAGTTGAGCAGACCGGCTTGGGCAGTGTGCTGCATGATTGCGTTGGCCGTGGGATACACATCATCGGCTTGCGGCGTTTCGAGGTAGCGCCCGCACACCTGCTTGAGCCAGTCGCCGTCCTCGGTGAGGCCGAAGATGTTCCAGTGCCCGCGCTTGTATGTCACTTCGATGCCCGGCAGGATGAGGACGCCAGGCGCTTCACCGAATTCCCCGTACGCGCTGACCGCGTTGTGATCGGTGATGAAGAAAAACTCCAGCCCCTCGCGCCGGGCCACCTCGGCCAACTCGGGCGGGGGATGTACGCCGTCGCTGTGGTTGGTGTGGCAATGGAAGTCGCCGCGATACCAGCCGGGGTTGGGGTTGAGGATGTTGGTCAACGATAGAGGTAATGGCATTTTATGCTCCGAAACTAACCGCAAAGACGCGAAGGACGCGAAGACTTCGCGCGCTTTGCGTCTTCGCGGTTCAAATCATCCCAATGGCCCTACGAGCCTTTCCAAATTGGCGCACGCTTTTCGGTGAAGGCGCGCGGGCCTTCTCGCGCATCTTCAGAGTTTAGCATCGCCATAAACGCGGGCAGTGTGCCGCTGCGCAACAGCGCGTAACACTCGCGGATATTGAGGGCCTCGGTAGCGCGCGTCACTTCTTTCACGGCGGCAACGGCCAGCGGCGCGGCCTTGAGAATCATCGCCGCGTATTCGCGGGCTTTGTCCATCAACCCGGCTGGCGGCGCGACGGCATTGACAAGCCCCCAGCTCAACGCCTCAGCCGCATCCATTCGCCTTCCCGTCAGCAGCATCTCCATCGCGATGGCGCGCGGCAGTCGTTTGGGCAATCGGAACGACCCGGCATCGGCCAACACGCCGACCAGCACTTCCGGCAGGGAGAACTGAGCATGCTCGGCGGCGACGATGACATCACACGCCAGCGCCAGTTCGAAGCCGCCGCCCAGCGCCAGCCCGTTCACCGCCGCAATCACCGGCTTGTTGAGGTCGTGCAACTCGGTGAGGCCGGCAAAGCCGCCCGGACCATAGTCGCTTTCGATGGCTTCGCCCTGCGCCGCCGCGTTCAAATCCCATCCGGCTGAAAAAAACTTCTCGCCCGCGCCGGTGAGGATGGCGACGCGCAAACTCGGGTCATCGCAGAACTCGCTGAACAGCGCCCCCATTGCGCGGCTGGTCGCAGCGTCAATAGCGTTGGCCTTCGGGCGGTCGAGGGTGACTTCGAGAATTTGTCCGTTACGGGTGAGGTTGAGTGCGTCAGTCATGTTCGAGTCACCCTCTTAAGCCAGAACTCATTAAACTTTTCTCCATTCACCCGTGTCACGACCCGTGTTGGTTTTCCTCCCTCATCAGTAAGTTGCCGGAGCCACCCATCCACGATCTCCGTTCTCAAATGGATTTCACTAATCTCTACCTCGTCGGTCAAACCTAGCGCAATCGCGCAGGCCAGCGGATCGTGTTGAAAATTGATGGTGTCGTTTGGCAGGCCCGCGCACGTTTGGCCGTACTGGGCTTCGTTGTTGTACTCAATGGCAAAGGCTTCTGCCTGTTTGGCGATGAGTTGCGCCAGCGGCCCGGATTGTTTCAACGCTTCGAGATAGGCTCTTCTGAGCGAAGTTTCAACGGTGACCGACAAGGGAATGAGCGTGGGAGTTGAGTGCTGGATGACGAAGTGAGCGGAGGTCACATCAACTTGAATGTTCCAGTCCATGTCGTAGTCCCAGGGCGGAAAGCCATCTCGCGGAGGGTGCACATAGCCGCCCATGAGGTAGAGATTGGCGCGACGCAAAATTCCGGAAGATCGCTTCTCCAAAAGAGCGAGGTTGGTATAAGCGCCAATGGCAACGATGATCGCGCCTTGCTCAATGCTGCGCTCAAGCAATGCCAGAGCGTCATCGAGCGAACCCGGCGCGGGCGGTATCGGCTCCGGCCAATAGGCTGCTTCGTCCGGCAAGCCCGGCCGGGCGCGATAGCAATCGAGTGACACGTCGGCGCCGGCGGCGACGGTGATGTCTGCTCGCCCCGCGAGACCCAGGGCGTAGTTGGCATAGCCGGCCCGTTTCCCTTGATCATCTGAGTTCGTCGTGACGGCGACCAGTTCGGCCTCCGGCCAATTCAGCACCATCGCCAACGCGCACAGGTCGTCAATGTCACCGCCAATATCGGTGTCGAGGTGGAGTTTCATTGCCTGATGAACTTTGACGACCAAAACTGGCCATCATCGTCACACTGGGGTCGAGGCTTCAGCCGGGTCCTTCCGTTCACCGGCTAAAGCCTCGACTCCTAGATTACCGAAGTTGAACGTCAAAACTCATTAGGATTTACTCGGTTGCTGAAACTGTCATTCCGAGCCGCGTCTCTTGCGGCGAGGAATCCCTACTTTGGTCGCAGAGACTC
>JBQTJD010000878.1:0-12038 GCA_052387475.1 Anaerolineales bacterium
CAACGGCTGGCCGGGGCCATAGGCGTTGAAGACGCGCAGCGACACCGTCTCAATCCCCACCAGCGTGCCGATGGTGCGGACGTAGTATTCGGCGGCCAGCTTGCTCACTGCGTACGGGCTGCGCGGGTTGGGCGGCAGGCTTTCGCGGAGCGGAACATGCCCCTGCTCGCCGTACACCGCGCCCGACGACACCAGCACCACGCGCTTCACACCCGCATCGCGCATGGCCTCCATCACACTCACCGTGCCGCCGACGTTGACGGCGTTGTATTCGCGCGGATACAGCACCGACTCGGGCACCGAGACGCGTGCGGCCAAATGATAGACGCATTCCACGCCCTGCAACAACGACCACAGTTTGGGCCGGTCATTCACATCGCCGCGCGTGAACGACACGTGCGGCAACAATCGCGCCGGGTCGCCGGCGGAGAGGTCATCGAGGCCGCGCACCGCGTGCCCACTTTGCGCCAGCCGGTTGGCCAGCGCCGAACCGAGGAAGCCCGCTGCGCCGGTGACGAGGAAGTTCATGAGTGAGTCATATTGGATCAGGTGAGGTGTTGATTATACGTGACCCGATTGGGATTGCGGGTTACGGCTTGCCTGTTATCATCCCGCTCATGTTGAAGCGTGGACTGCAATCGTTGCTGCGACAAGTGAGTCGGACGCTGTGGATCGCGCTGTGTGTGTTGGCATTACGCACCGATGTATACGCGCCGGCCACGCTGGCCGAACGAGTGCTGGGTTACACCAGCGGCATCGCTTTTGATTTTGTGGCGTGGACGGTGCGCGCGGCGGCTGACAAGGTGCAACACACCAGCGTCGATGAACAGCTTTATCTTTCCGACGCAGCACGGAGCGAACGCGTGCGCGCGTTGTTTGAGTTGCGGGCCAGACTCTCACAAGTCGAGAGTGAGATCGCCGAACGATATGCCGACCCATCCATACTTGACCCGGCGTTGGCAACCACCGACCTGCGCGCGCTTCAGGTTAGCCTGCGCGCCAAGTACGCCGAACTACAACCATTGGCTGAAGCCATCCTGCAAGAGCAAGTGGCTGTCATCTGGGCCGAGCAGGGCCTGGCGTTCGGCGGCCAGCCCTTCCCCCCGCCCGCCTTCCATCTCACGCCACTCCCACTAGCCCTCATCATCTCGCCGCGCACGGAGATCAGGCAAATCGCCGTGCAGATGGTCAATGGCGACCTGAAGCTGGAACAACAAGTGGCGCTCGAGACTCGCGTGGCAGAGGCGCTTGATGTCTCGACCTTTGTCACGCCCGTCGGCGGCATCGGCACCTACCCGGCCATGGTGGCGCCGAGCAGTGATTTGAACTGGATTGCATCAGTGACGGCGCACGAGTGGGCGCACAACTATCTCACGCTCCGGCCACTCGGGCTGCTATACGATGCGCGACCGGAGCTACGCGCGATGAACGAGACCGCTGCTCAACTGGTGGGTGACGAGGTCGGGGCGTCGCTGATGCGCCGCTACTATCCCGACATCGCCCCGTCACCGCCCGGCTTCAGCAATTTTATTGATCGAACACTATCGCCCGAAGAGGAGCAAACGGGCCGCCCCGGTTTTGATTATCGGGCCGAGATGCGCCGCACGCGTGTGCGGGTGGATGAACTGCTCACGCAGGGGAAAGTGGATGAGGCCGAGGCGTACATGGAGCAACGGCGTGCGGTATTCTGGGAAAACGGGTACCGACTCCGCAAACTCAATCAAGCGTTCTTTGCGTTCTACGGCGCATACGATGGCGCGCCCGGTGGCGGCGCGGCCGGCGCTGACCCGGTCGGCCCAGCGGTGCGGCTGTTGCGCCGACGCAGCCCCAACGCGGCCGAGTTTTTGCAAACCATCGCGTGGTTCACCAGCCTCGAACAACTCCGTGCGTATTTGAGCTTGCCTGCGCAACCATAAACATGCCCGTCATTCCGAGCCGCGCTTTTGGCGGCGAGGAATCTCTATTTCAGCCAGAGATTCCGCGTTCTGCGAACGACGCTTCGCTCGGAATGACCTCATAAAAAGTTAAACCGTCTGACTATCGAGCAAGGCATACAAATCGCCCGTCACCACGCCATGCCCGCCGAGCACAATGGGGATGGGGGCATTGAGGGCGGCGCGGGTGAGGGCTTGCAACCGCTCGTCGCCGATCAAATCGGGGCGGCCCGCGTCGGAGGCGTATCGGTCAGCGGCCTCCGGCCAGTGTTGGAGGTGGGCCAGCGCGACGCGCGTGTCGAGGAACACGGCGTCTGCCATCTCACCCAACTCTGCGAAAAACGCCTCCGGCCCGACGCGCCACAGATGCGCGGCCACCAATGACCGCACCTGCCCGGCTGCTTGCCGCCCGCTCGCCGACATCCCGCGCTCCTCCGATAACACGCGCGTCCAACAGCGCGTGCGCGCCTCGAGATATTGCCACGCCGCCGACGACACGCGCCCGATCAACGTGATGCGGCCGCCCGGCGTGGACAGCGCGCCTTGCGCCGAACGCCACAACGCCAGCATTGCCACGGGCGCGGGCTGGTGATCCAGATAAGCAGCCAACTCGGGCGCAAATTGTGAAAGGTGTGGATGCAGGCTCAGCGCGAACAAGTCGGCCGGGGTGTCGATATCGGCGCGGGTGGCCGCCGCTGCGGGCAGACTATCCACGTTCACCTGCGCTTCGAACTTGAGCACCGGCGCGAGCATGTTGTCGCGGCCCAGCCGGCGGGTGCGGGCGCAGATTTCATCGGCGCAGTTGAAGACCAGCCAATCGGACGACAGCAGATTATTGGTGACGGCATGCGGGGTCGTCGCGCGCTGCACGGCAGCGACGGCGCTGGCGATGGCGGAAGCCGGCAACAGTGGCGCACATCCCGCGCCAAAGTACGCGAAGGCGTCGGCAGGATACGCGGCAGTGAGGGCGGCCAGCCGCTCACCAAAGTGAAAGGTCTCCGCAGTGGGATCGACATCCCACGTTACCGGCCAATCGCGGCGCGCCTTGGTCAGAACGGGCGCGTTGGTCGCAATCACGCAACGGCCCACTCCCGGCAACCCGCTCACCGCGCGCAGCAAATCACCGGCCGCCGCGACGCGCGCGCCCATCACCCATTGCTCAAGCGACGAATCGCCTTCGCGCCCGATGAAGATGAAAACGTTGAGGGGCATGGGTGCGTGGCGTAGGGGCGGGCAGCTGCTCGCCCCTGCCCATACAATGGCCCTACCGCTATCCGATTTCAGGGTCAATCAACCCGAGGGTGCCGTCGCGCCGACGGTACAACACGTTGACGCGATTGGAGGCCGCGTTCAAGAAGACAAAGAAGTTGTCGTGGCTGACGAGTTGCATATGCTCGATGGCTTCGGCCTCGCTCATAGGGGTGAGCAGAAATTGCTTGCGCCGCACGACGATAACCGAGCGGTCGTCCTCCGGCGCGGTCACCGGCGCGGTCTCTTCCGGCTCGGCGCTGACCTCGGCCGCGGTGTGGCCGTCGCCCCGACCCCGATAATGTTTGCCCTTGTAGCGTTCAATCTGCCGGTTCATCTTGTCGAGCACGGTGTCGATGGCGGCGAACAAATCGCTGTTGCGTTCTTCGGCGCGCAACACGGTGCCTTTAAGGGGGATAGTGAGTTGCGCGATGTAACGGTCACCCGAGGCGCGCGCGCTTTTGAGTTCCGTCAAATCCACCCGCGCTTCACGGATGCCGGGGAGATGCCGGTCGAGCTTGCCCACCTTTTTTTCGACATACTCCTGCACCTTGGTCTTCACTTCCATCTCGCGTCCGTGAATGGTGATTGAGACTGTCATCGGGCCTCCAGTGGGGAATGAGTGGCGGCGCTGTCGCGCACGGCCCGCGCGCGGCCAAGCGTGAACCCCCAGCCGCTGGTCGCGCCGGCCGCCGCCAACGCCTCGGCGCAGGCCGCCAGGGTCGCGCCGGTGGTACACACATCGTCGATCAAGATGATGGCCTGCCCACGCACCGCCGACTCGTCAGCTTGAAAGGCCGCGCGCACGTTGGCCTGCCGCTGCTCGGCCGTCAGCCCTACCTGCGAGCGAGTGTGTCGCGTTCGTTCGACGGCGCGCGCCGCATACGGCAGCCCCATCAATTCGGCAAACGCCCGCGCCAGCAGGGCCGCTTGATTGTAGCCACGCTCGCGCAGCCGCTCCGAGGAGAGCGGGACGGGCAGCACAAGGTTTCCGGGCAGGGCCAATGCGCGCCACGTTTCGGCCAGCAGTCGAGCCAAGGTATCGGCCAAAATCATATCGCGACTATATTTTAGTCGATGGAGGGCGTGTTGGAGTGGGCCTTCAAAGAACGCCACGGAACGCAGACCGTTGAGTGCAGGCGTTACCGGATGGCGATTGAAGCAGCGTCCAGCGGCATCCAGCGGATAACCGCAGTCGAGGCACAATGGGGGTGCGAGCAGTGCCAGCGCGCTCCAACACCGGTCACACCAGCGGTGACCCACGCGTTCACAACCGCCGCAACGCGGTGGGAAGATTTGATCGACCGCCGCCCACAGCCATTGGCGGGCAGTATACGTCCAATGCGGGCGCGCCGCATTGGCATGCAGCGGCGCATCAAGCATCAGCCGTCTTTCGATGAACGTGTATGAGATGGAAGCATCCGCAAACCCGTTTCTGTGTTCCGAGAGTCTGCGTTGCGCGCCAACCGCACGCGGGGCGGTATGTCGACTCTTGTGTAATTTCGTAGGGACGGCGCATGCGTCGCTCCTACGGATGAATTTACACGCAAATCGGGATACCGCCGTTTACCCGCCCAGGAAGCCGAGGCCAAAACTGCGGGCGACTTGCAGCGCCGCCGGGCCGAGCAGCACGATGTAAATGGATGGGAAGATCAAAAACGCCAGCGGGATCAGCATCTTGATAGGCGCTTCGTGGGCTTTCTTCTCTGCGCGCTGGCGGCGGCGCACCCGCATCTGATCCGATTGGATGCGCAACACTTTGGCCATGCTCACACCCAACTGATCGGCTTGAATGAGCGCCGCCACGAAACTGGTCATATCCGGAACGCCCATGCGTTCAGACATATCGCGCAGCGCTTCGCGGCGCAGTTTGCCCAGCCGAATTTCCTGAATACAGCGCGCGAACGCGAGCGAGAGCTCGTTCTCCCATTTTTCGCTCACACGCTGCATGGCCTGATCGAAGCCCAAACCGGCCTCGACGCACACCGTCAACAAATCCAACGCATCGGGCATAGATTTGATGATGCCATCCTGGCGGCGGCGAATGCGACTGTGCAGCAGCAAGGTGGGGATGTAGAACCCGAGCAAGGCCGCCACTGCGGCGGTGATGAGAACTTTGGGGACACCGGATTGGAAGGAAAAGAAAAAGGTGGGGTCGGCCGAGATGAAGCCGAGCAAAATGACAAAGCCGCCAAAAAACACCGCGGCGATGATGCGCGCCGCGTAAAACGTCACCGGATCAACGCCGCGCGGGTTGCCAGCCAAATCCAATTGATGTTGGATGGATTGCAGCGACGCCTGCGGCGTAAACCGCAATACGAACTCGCCCAACCGCCGCAGCGCCGGCAAAAAAATGCGTTCCGACAACGGTTGCGACATCTCGATCTCTTCGAGCGAGATGGGCCGGTCGCGCGTGGAGTATTCGGCGAGCCGGGCTTGCAACGGATCTTCCGCCGCCTGGGAGCGCCGGCCCACGACGACCAACGCAATGGCAACCACGATGATGACGACCAAACCGATGATGGCAAGTGTTGGGTCCATGATCAGCCTCCGGCTATACCTCAATGTCCACAATCTTCATCACTGCCGCCCAGCCCACGATGATGAGCACGGCGGCCAGGGCGAGTGCGCCGTAACCGCACAGCCAGAAACTATCGGCGATGAAAAACTGGCCCATGTAATCAGGGTTGAGGACGTACAGAAGGATGCCCATGCCGACCGGCAAGAGCGAGATGACGATGCCCGTCATACGCCCCTGCGCCGTGAGCGTCTCGATCTCACCTCGGATGCGGATGCGTTCGCGGATGGTGAAGCTGATGGTATCCAAAATCTCGGCTAGGTTGCCGCCCACTTCGCGCTGCACGTTCATGGCTGTGACCACAAAGTCCAGGTCTTTACTCGGGATGCGGCGGGTGAGGTTAGAGAGAGCCGCGTCAGGCGGCAAACCTAATTGCATTTCCTGCACCACCCGTCGGAATTCCACCGAGATGGGCGGCGGCAATTCACGGCTCACCGCCTCCAAAGCCTGCGTCACACTGTAGCCGGCGCGCAACCCGTTGACCACTAGGTTGAGCATATCGGGCAACTGCCCATCAAAGCGACTGAGCCGCGACCGCTTTCGGTTGCCGACGTAGATGCGCGGAATGAAGAGCGCGATGACACCGACCAGCACCCCGGCGATGACGTTCTGCCGGAGGAAGGCGGTGATGAAACCCAGGCCAAGCGCCAGAATGAGGTGCAGCGCCAGGTACTCACCGACGGTGATCTTGATATCGGCGCGCGCCAGATCGCGCGAGATGCCTTCGGCAAAACTGCGTCCGGCCAACGCGCGATTGAGGCCTTCCATCAACAAGCCGGGGCGCGGCCCCGTTTCGGTTGGCGAGGTCACGACTTGCACGCCCTGGGTTAATTCGCCCAAGCGCGTCTCCGCCGCTGACTGGCGCCGGTAGGTGAGGATCACCGCGCCAATGCCCACCCCCCAGATCACCACAAGAAAGGCAATGATGCCGAGCACTAAGGGATTCATCAGGCTCGCCTCCTGAGCAACGATTTAGTAGCGAACGCGATCCCCAACGCCGAAGACCGAGGGCGGCAGGTGCACGCCGGCTTCCTCAATGCGATCCATACAGCGTGGGCGCAACCCGGTTGGCCGTAGCCGTCCGACGACCTTGTTCTTTTCATACCCGGTCTGCTCAAATACGAAGATGTCGGCCATCGTGATGACGTCGCCTTCCATGCCCTGCACTTCCGAAATCTGAACGACACGCCGCGAGCCGTCGGACAGACGGGAAAGATGGACGATGATGTTGATGGCCGAAGCGATTTGTTCGCGGATGGCGCGGATCGGCAGGTCCATGCCCGCCATCAAACACATCGTTTCCATACGAGCCAGCGAGTCGCGCGCACTGTTCGAGTGGCACGTCGTCATCGAGCCTTCGTGACCGGTATTCATAGCCTGCAACATATCGAGCGCCGCGCCATCGCGAATCTCTCCCACTACAATGCGGTCGGGGCGCATACGCAAGGAGTTAACGACCAGATCCCGGATGGTGACTTCGCCGCGGCCTTCGATATTGGCCGGACGCGATTCCAACCCTACCACGTGTTCCTGACGCATCTGAAGTTCGGCCGCGTTCTCAATCGTGATGATGCGCTCGTCCTGCGGGATGAAGCTGGAGATGACATTGAGCAGCGTGGTTTTGCCCGAACCGGTACCGCCAGCGACGACTACGTTGCATTTGCCAATGACACACGCCCGCATAAACTCCACCGACTCCGACGTCACCGAACCATACTCGACCAGCTTTTCGATGGTGAGGGGCTTTTTGAAGAACTTACGGATGGTGAGCGTTGGGCCGCATAAGGCAATCGGAGGCACGATGGCGTTGACGCGGGAACCATCCATCAGGCGCGCATCTTCGTAGGGGTGCGACTCATCGATGCGGCGGCCGAGCGGCGACATGATACGGTCAATAATCCGCATCACGTGCTCATTGCTCTCGAAGGCCACCGGGGCGCGCTCAATCTTGCCGCGCCGCTCGATGAAGATGTTCTTCGGGCCATTCACCATCACTTCAGTGATCGTCTCATCCCCTAACAGGGTTTCGAGTGGGCCGAGGCCGAGGATTTCGGAGACGATCTGATCAAACAGGCGCTTGCGCTCGGTGCGTGAGAGCACGATGCCCTCTTCAGCCAGGATGTTTTCATACAAATCCTCAATGGTCTTCCGCACTTCGGCGGTGCGGGAGATGTCCATTGAAGGATCCAACTCCTGGAGCAGCTTGTTCTGAACGCGCGACTTAAGATCAAGCAAGCCGGCATTCTGGCTGCCACCGGCCGCAGTCGGCGGGGTCGCGCGGCGCATCCGCAGTTCGGCCAATTTCGATTGATCATCCCCGCCACTACTACCGCCCGTGCCCGACGGCAGGGGTGACGTTCCGGGTGTGGATGTTTGGCGACCTTCAATCCGTTTGAGTAGAGACATTGATCACCTCGTTATGAACCAGTCCGCCACAATTATAATCACCGCCGGTCAAAGAGGGAACGCGGCTTGGCGGCCGGCTTTTTGTCCGCTGGCGCCGGCTCTTTGGGCGCAAACTCCTCTTTGACTTTGTTCGCCAGGTCAAGCACTCCCTGCGCCGGAGGCGTGCTGCGGCTAGCCGCAACAAAAGGCACACCGCTGTTGATGGCGCTGATCACGGTCTTGTCGTCGAACGCGATCTGGCCCTTGACCGGATGTTTGAGCGATTCTTCGACGCTCTGGGGCGAGATCCCCCAACGTTTATCCATGCGGTTGAGCACCAGCATGATTTTTTCTTTGGGGTATTCGAGCTTCTCGCTCAGGTCAAAAAACTTCTTGGCATTCGCCAGCGAAGCGATGTCGGGCGTCGCGACCAGCAGAATGCGATCCGCGACGTCCAACACTGCCAGCTCCTGCTCGCGCAGCACGGAAGCCGTATCCACAATCACGTAATTGAACAGGTGGCGCAAATCTTCAAGCAACTTGCGCAGCTGTGGCGCGTGCACATATTCGGCATCCTCGGGCGACTGCGGCCCAAGGACCACTTTCACGCCGGAAGGATGCGCGGCCAACACACTCTGAATGAAGCCCTCGTCTAATTCCTCTTGCCGCACAAGATCAACCAGGCTGTACTTGCTCTTCAGGCTGAACAGCACATGCACATCCCCAAACTGGATGTTGGCGTCAACGACCGCCACTTTAACTTCCTCACTTTGCAAGGCCACGGCCAAATTCGTCGCAATTGAGGTGCAGCCGCAACCGCCTTTGGGGCTGAAGACGGCGATGATCTTGCCGTCAATGCCGACGCGCCGGCCCCCGGTCGCCGTTACCACCTCGGCCACTTGCACTGCTGCTTTGCGTTCGCTATCGCGGCTGATCTCGCCCAAACGGCGAATGGTGTTGATCAGCTCATCGGCTGAGGGAGGTTTGGTGAGGAAATCGCGCGCCCCGGCCAGCATCGCCTGCCGCAGGTAATCGGTATCCTGCTGCACCGACACCATCACAATCTGCGCCGACGGCAAATCGCGGACGATGAGGCGCGTGGCCTGAATGCCATCCATATCGGGCATATTGATGTCCATGAGGATGACATTGGGCTTAGTCTCTTTGGCCAGTTGCACCGCTTCCTTGCCCGTGCGCGCCATCGCCACGACATCGATGTCCGGTTCAAACTGGAGCAGTTTGCGGATGTTCTCGCGTGTTTCCGCGATGTCATCCACGATCAAGACTTTGAGCTTTTCGGCCATGCTTAACCTTGCGCTAAGGATTGTCTCTAAACTGGCGAGCCGGGCCTCTTACGAGGCCCGGCCATCCGACCGGCGTTACCAGTATTTTATCCAATTCCGGTAACGCCGTAACCTATCAAATTGGAGACCGGTTTGGCCCACCGCCCGTTAGGGCACCGGCACCGGCGTCGCTACCGGGGTATTCCGATCCAGCCCATAGTTCAACTTGGCGGGCAGAGAGATGGTGTACCTTTCGAACATGTATTGCAGCGTGACGCTTTGGGTTTCGGCCAGCGACGTGTCACCGGCGGAGCGGAGCGTCAGGGTCACATTCACTGCGCTGGGATACTGCTGCTTCAGCCGGTTGACGAAATCGAGCACGATGGCATCCTGCGGTGAGACCACCAGCGTGATAATGTCCGGCGGTAGCGGCGTCGGAGTCGGCGGTGGGGGTGCCGTGGCCGTGGCGTTGGGGTCCGGCGGTGCGGCGGTGGGTGTTGGCTCGATCACTTCCTCACGGGCCGGCCCAAAGTCACCGATCTTGAGCACTAGCGCATTCTGGATCACGCTTTGCGAAACGAGGCGCGACCGCTGTTCTTCCTGCGGCACCAGGTAAAACGGCAGGTTGAGGTTGGGTTCGGTCTCAACCCGACCGACCGCGTTGGCTTGCGGGCCGCTGCCATATACGATACCGGTCTGGCTGTTGGTCACGGTTAGGCTGCCATCCGCGCCGGCCGAGCCGGTGCCTTCATTGTTGATGACGCCAGCCGTCAGATTGGGCAGTACCGATTGAAAATCCTGATCGATATCAACAATGGCCCACGACACCAGCACATTGACGTAGTCGCCATCCTGAATCCCTAGAGCGACGCCATTGCGCTTGTCGTACGGGATCGAGATGGCCGTAAAGCCAGGCGGGATCTGTCCGGCGCCATCGGAGCCGGACGGTGAAATCTGCGCCAAGCTTTGCACAATCATCGTGGAGAAGATCGGCTCACCGCGCTGAATGGTGTAGCGGGCGCGGGTGCCGACGACTTTAGACGGGTCGGTGATGGCCGAAGGCGGGACGATTTCCGTGGGCCAGGGAAAGGAGGACAGCGCCTCAGTCGGGATCACATCACCGCGTTTCATATTCTGGGCTGCCACGATGATGTTGAGCGCCGAGGCCGGAGTGGCGGTCTGCTCGACCACCCCGCCGTTCGACGGCGCGGGCGTGCCATCCGTCGTTGGGGTTTGCGCCGGCTGCAAAAAGCGCAAAATGAAGAAAATACCAGCCGCGCTGAGGATGATCAGCACCAGCGCGACCAGAATGAGCAAGCGACCTCGCTGCATCTAAGCCTCCTATCGGTAATCCGCCAGCAATTTAGCGGCGTATGATACTTCTCACGAAATAAAATGCAAACTGCGTGCCAGACGAGGTTAGACCGGCTCACCCACCGGAACATCCATCACCACTCGCGTCCCCTGCCCCGGTTGCGTGTCAATCTCCAGCGCGCCGCCCAGTAACTCAATCCGCTCCTTGAGCGACGACAGGCCGATGGTCTTTTGTTTGCCGTCAAAGACGGTCTCGAGGTCGAACCCCTTACCATTATCTTCCACGATCATCCGCACCCGCCGGTCATCACTATCCAGCGAGACGCGAATCTGAGTAGCCTGAGCATGGTCGCGGGCGTTGCCGAGAAGTTCCTGTATCCCCCGGAAGATCATGACTTCCCGGACGCTTTCCAATCGGCGCTCCTGCCCGGTGACCGTCAGCGCGGTCTGAATGCTGGCCTTCTCTTTGAAGGCGTCCACGTAACGCTTGACGGTTGGGACCAGGCCAAGGTCATCCAACATCATGGGGCGCAGGTCGAAGATGAAGTCGCGAATCTTGTGCAGCGTCTGTGTGGCCGCGCCCTTCATGTTGCCCAACTCGGCGCGCGCCAGGTTTTGATCTTTTTCAAACAGCCGCATGGCGATTTCGCTCTGCAAAACGAAGTTGGACAGCGCTTGGGCTGGGCCATCATGAATCTGACGCGAGAGTTTTTGGCGCTCGACCTCCTGAGCTTCCACGATTCGCACCACGATGGGTTTGCCCTCCACGCTGATATTGCCCTTGCCAGAAGCCTGAGCGGCGACCATCTCCAGTGTGACCATGGATTTTTGTAAGTGATCGGCGAAGCGTTCAAGGCTGGCCTGATCGGCCTGCAATTTCTCCACCTGTCCGCGCATTGCGAATAAGCGTTGTTGCGCATCTTGCGCTGCGTCGTATGCGGCTTTGATATCGGCGCGGGGGAGATTTTCGAGATTGCCCTGCATCTGCCGGAGTTGAGCGGCGATTTGCGCGTTGCGTTGCGTGAGCTTTTCCAACTCACTCCGGCTCTGCGTCACCATCATTTTAACCTCGCGCAACTCGCGCTGAGCGTTTTCCAACTCGGTGCGCGTGTCGTCAATGAGCGAGGTGATGGCGGAGGGTGCCTCTTGATCCATGGGATCAGCGCCTTACTTGGAGTTGGAAGCCACTTCGTCAAGCCGCACCCAGCCGTGTCGCAGCGCGTACACGGCGGCCTGCGTGCGGTCTTCCACATCCAGCTTCTGAAGAATGGCCGTCATGTGGTTTTTGACGGTTTG
>JBQTJD010000879.1:0-6690 GCA_052387475.1 Anaerolineales bacterium
GCCACGCTGGCGTACCAGCATTCAAATCAATCACTTCGGCGCTAGCGCTGGGCACAATGGTGGGCGGGGCGTTGGGGTCTGGCTCACGCGGGTTGCCGCCGACGATGAGCACCTTGCCCGGTTCGTACATGACCGAGGAGCCGTAATCGCGATAGAGCACTGTGCTGGTGGCCACATCCGTCCAATTCCCCGTGAGAGCCGGATCCAAATAGCGCGCCCGGCGCTGCGGCCCGGCATCGAAAACCAATCCGTTGGGTGCTTGATAAAGAAAGGGATAGTAGTCGGCCTCGTTGGGGTAGCCGCCGTGGGTAGCGCCGGTGAGGTCACGCCACGTATTCGTGGCCGGCTGCCATACTTGCGGGATGGGATTGATGCCGTCCTCTTTCGTCCCGGCCATGACCAGCACTTCACCATTGGCCAACGTCACGTTGGATGGATACCAGCGCCCACCGTTCATCACCGGCAGCCGGCTCCACGTATCGGTAAACGGATTATAGAGGCTGGCCTCGTCGTCGCCAACCGTGTCAGAAATGTGGCCGCCCGTCACCAGCAGACGGCCATCCGCCAGGAACGAGTGACCGGCGCAGAACAAATCATAGTCTACGCCTTGAGCCATCGTTAGAGCGCCGGTGACTGGGTCCCACCGACGAGGATTTCCGTCCCAGTCGAACATGTCATGATGCCGATCCCAAAACAACACTTGCCCAGTTGGGAGAAGATGCAGGTGAATGGGGACCACGGGCAAGGGCATGACCTCGCTCCAATGTCCACCCAGCCTGGAGGTTTCGTCATCCACCATCAGCACTCGGGCGACCTCCGGGCCGCCAATGACAGCGCCGCTGCCCGAGATTGTGTTCAAGGTGACGAGAAAGCTCTCGTCGCCCTCATCACTGGCGTCATCCAGCAGCGGAATGCCGATCGATTTGATGATCTCCCCAGTGTTGAAAACAAGCGAGTCAGTGATGGCGGTGTAGTCCGCGCCAGCCACGGCTGTGACGTTGGTTGTGGAATAGGACACCGTTGCCGGGGCGGAGACGTTCCCCGTGCGCGTAACAACGATCACTGCGCTACCCCCATTCTCGACCGCGGCCTGACAATTCGTGTTGAAGGCGATTAAGCTTTGAGAGAGGCCCAGAAACTGCACATGAACGTTATCAATATCGTGCTCGGCGCTGAGGCCGCCCGAGCGCGCGGCAAAGTAGGCTCGGCCCTCGTAAGGCGCCAGCCCCGTCACCCTTAACCGATCCACCACGGTGGTGGTTGCTCCACCACAGGGCGTCAGGCTCACGGTCACATCCGAGTAGCCACCCCCGGGCCGCAGCACGATCCGCGCGTGAATCCACTGCCCCACCCCCAGATCAAAAGGCGCTTTGAATTCTCCCTCTCCTAACCGGCTATTATTGAAATGGATGGAGACATGGTTGTTACTGCCTTCCGACGGTGTACCTCCCGAGCGGTAGAGGTCGAAACCGACCCCAAGCGAATTGGCGAAGTTCGGTTCTTCCCCCGCGAATAAAGGAGGTTGCGGCGCGACCGTTCCGGTGATTCCGTAATTGGTCGTGTTGAGCAACGCGAATCCAAAACCATCGGCGCGATCGTTGGCGGTGCGGTTGGGCATCAATCGAAAGTCGAAGTCGGCCACGACCTGATCAAATGCGCCGGGATCGGTGCGAGGGAAGGCGATGCTGGTCTGTGATGGGACAGTCGCGGTAAAGGCCAGCCGGATGAAGTTACCGACGCCGATTGGCCCACCAGGAATAAGTTGAGGCCCCGTTGTTCCGGCGTGGATGCCAGTCACATAAGGCGTGCCGGGAACATCGAAGTTCTGAAAAGTGCCAGAGGAGGCGACCGCTAAGGCAGGTGGTTCACCCGCTCCGCCAGCATTGCTCAACACCACTGGAGCAGCGCCCAGGCTGGAGCAGGCAACGACCACCATCAGGCTCACTCGAAAACCAACCTTGAGGTGGCCTGGAGCGTGCTGGAATCGCTGGAGCATTGCAATTCTCCCCTCTGCAGATAGTTACAATCACCTGCGAGCCATACTGGCTGCATCGCGAGCGCAGGCCCGCGCCTTCAAGCCAAATCTTATGGCTACTCGTCCGACTCCGCCGCTTGCACTTTCTTGTGGGCGGTAATGATGGGCTGGGCGACGTTCGCTGGCACCGTGTCGTAACGCACGAACTCCATATTGAACAGGCCACGCCCACCCGTCATTGAGCGCAGGTCGGTGACGTAGCGTTGCACCTCGGCCAGCGGCACTTCGGCTTCGATGATGCTCTTGCCGCCATCGGAGTTCATACCCTGCACGCGGGCGCGGCGCGTGTTGAGGTCGCCGAGTATGTCGCCCATGCTGCCCTCGGGCACCGTCACGGTGAGATGGACAATCGGCTCGAGTAACACCGGGTGCGCGGCCTCGACCGCTTTCTTGAACGCCTCGCGCCCAGCCGTCTCAAACGCAATCGGCTTTGAGTCGACCGCATGCTCTTTGCCATCGTACACAATCACCCGCACGCCGCTCACCGGATAGCCGGCGATGACGCCGTTCTCCAACACACTCTTGATGCCCTTGTCAATCGGCGTCAGATAACTCTTCGAGAGATTCATGCCCACCAGTTCATCGGTGAACTCGTACGGCTCGCCATTGCGGATCGGTTCAATGCGCAGAAAGACCTCACCGAACTGGCCCGCGCCGCCAGTCTGCTTCTTGTGCCGGTGATGGCCCTCGGCCTTGCGGGTGATCGATTCGCGATACGGCACTCTGGGTGCTTCCACGTGCAGGCCGAGCGAGAATTTGCTTTCCGCGCGCCGGATGGCGACATCAATGTGCTGGTCGCCCATGCCCTCGAGGATGGTCTGCTTTGTGGCCGGCTCCTGTCGCCAGTGCAGGGTCGGGTCTTCCTCGCACAGGCGCGTCATCGTCGGGCTGATCTTGGTCGAGTCGGCCTGGGTCTTGGGCGCGATGGCGACCGCGTACAACGCTTTGGGATAGGTGGGCTTCTTCATCGGCGTTGGGTGCGCCTTATCGCCGAGCGTATCGGTCGTCGTCGTCGAGGTGAGTTTGGCAAGTGTGCCGATGTCACCGGCGTGCATCTGCTTGACGTTGATCTGCTCTTTGCCGCGCGAGACGTGCACTGTGCCGGTGCGTTCCTCCACATTTTTGTTCTGGTTCCACAGGCGCCCGTCCGAGTTCAGCATCCCGGCTGCCACACGGAAGTACGTCACCTTGCCGACGAACGGATCCGCCGTCGTCTTCCACACATACAGCGCGGTGTAACCGGTGTCATCATATTTGAGCGTGCCCGGCTGGTCTTCCATCCCTTCGAGCGTGAACGGCATGCCTTCGGCGGGCGAGGGCAGATAGCGCACGACGCCTTCGAGCAGGGGAATCGTGGCGATATTGGCCGAGCCGGAGGCGACCAGCACCGGCACGAATTTGCGCGCCTTCACTGCCGCATGGAAGCCGTGGATGATTTCATCCGGCGTAAGTTCCTCGCCGTTGAGATACTTTTCAATCAGCGCATCATCGCCCTCGGCCGCCGCTTCCATCAATTCAATGCGGGCTTTGTCGGCGGCGGCTTTCAACTCAGCGGGGATGTCGGCGGTCTGGTCGCCCTTGCCCATACGGGCCTTCATTGAAAGCAAGCCGACCACGCCTTTGAAGTTGGCCTGCTCGCCGATGGGCAACTGCACCGGGATGAGTTTGGTTTTGAACGCGTCGCGGACGCTTTGCAACGCGCGTTCAAAGTTGGCGTTCTCGCGGTCGAGTTTGTTGATGACGACGAAGCGCGGCAGGTGATACTCGTCGCACAGGTTCCACGCCACCTCGGTGCCCACTTCCACACCGGCGACGGCATCCACTACCACGATGGCGGCCTCGCACACGTGCAGCGCCGAACGCACCTCACCCTGAAAATCGGTGAAGCCGGGCGTGTCCAGAAAATTTATTTTGTGATCTTGAAACTCGATGGGAACGACGGAGGTGGAGATGGAGATTTTGCGGCGGCGCTCTTCGTCTTCGAAGTCGGAGACGGTGCTGCCGTCCTCGACCCTGCCCTGGCGGGTGGTCACCCCCGTGTTGAGCAAAAAGGCTTCGGTGAGCGTGGTCTTGCCGGAGCCGTTATGCCCCACGAGCGCGACGTTGCGGATGGCTTCAGTGCCGTACTCTTTCATAAAAGGTACACAGCCTCCAATATGGATGGGGATGAAAAACGCGGTCTGCGTTATTTGGTTTTCAAATGAGCGCGCAGGGATGGTAACATGGGGCTGAGCCTGTTGTCAACGAAATTTGAGCTTGCATGCGGCCGACGAACGTCACTTTGTCGCTGACACACCTCACACATCAACCGCCTCAGCCGGCGCAGTCGTATCCAACGATCATCGCCTTGCACGGGCGCGGCAGCCACGAGGGCGATTTGATCGGCCTCGCGCCGCTGATGGATGACGGTTGGCTGTGGATCAGCCCGCGCGCGCCGCTGGAGTTGGATGACGGCTATGAGTGGTACCGATTGGAGGCGGTGGGCGTGCCGAACCAAGCCACCTTTGACGCCGCAGTGGCTGCGCTAAACCGCTTCGTAGCTGAAGCGTTGTCGGCGTATCCCGTTGACCCGGCGCGCGTCGTGCTGCTCGGTTTCAGCCAGGGCGGGATGATGGCGCACACACTCACGCTCGCGCAACCGGCCCGCGTCGCCGGTGTGATCGCACATTCAAGTTACATCCCGCTGCCCGCGATCCGCACCAGTTTTCGGATTGAGGAGGCCGGTGTGCGTGACAAACCATTTCTGCTGTTGCATGGCGTCCACGATCCCGTCATCCCGGTGGAGTGGGGCCGCGCGGCGCGCGACACGCTCACGAGCATCGGTGCGGCGGTGGAGTATTTCGAATTCGCGGGCGGCCATCAAATGACCAACGGCTCGCTGACCAAGATGCGCGAGTGGTTGAAACAATTCTCACCTTCAAAACAAGCATCCTGAGCGGAGGCCCGCCGCTTTTGGCGAGCCGTGGCTTCGCAGTAGCGAAGCACGTCGAAGGACGCGTTCTTATCAATGCCCGCCTCCTTCGACTACGCGGCCAACGTCGCTTCGCTTACGCGGGCCGCTCTCCTGAGCGAAGCTGAAGGATCAGGATGCTTCCGACATTTTATGACTAACGACATTTACATCCCACCTATCGACCCGGCCCGCATCCCCGCGCCGAGCAAGGCCATTTACGCGGCGATGGGTGAGGCCAACATCTTCGCGATGATGGCCGATTTCTATCACGAACTGGAGCAGTCCCCCATCCGCCACTTGTTTCCTGCCGACATGCGCGCGGCCTCCGAAAAATCAGCGGCGTTTTTTGTGGGGCTGCTGGGCGGGCCGCCGTTGTATCATCAACGCTACGGCGCGCCGATGATGAGGGCGCGCCATATGCCTTTTGCGATTGACGACGCGAAGCGACAAGTATGGCTCGAATGTTTTGAGCGCGTGCTAGAACGCGCATCGCAAAAATACAACTTCCCAGCGGAACATCTCTCCGGCTTTCGGGAATTCCTGCAGGGCTTCTCGATGTGGATGGTGAACGCTCGTAGTGCGTAACGAAATACGCGTTACGCACCACGATTCATATGAACCCCCTCAACCAATACTCCTTCATCATCATCGCCGGTCTGGTGTTGCTCGGGCTGGGCGGCATATTCTGGGTCACCGGCTTCACGCGGCGCAAAGTAGTGATGCTCGTGGCCCTGGCCCTGGGTTTCGTCGTCGCGTGGGCGGGCCTGCGCACCGGGGCCGGCGCATATCAAGAGCCGACGCAGGCCGAGGTCATCCTCCGCGAGGCGCAAGTCCCCGTACTGGTGGAGTTCTATTCCGATTTTTGCGCTACATGCCTCGCCACCCGGCCCACGCTTGACGCGCTCGAAGACGATCTTAAAGATGAGTTGAAAGTCGTGCGCTTGGATGTGGCCTCGCTCGCCGGACAAACCGTGCGGGGGGAGCTGCATGTGTATGCGACGCCGACCTTCATCCTGTTCGACGCGCAGGGCAACGAGTTGTGGCGTCGCAGCGGCGCCCTTGACCCGGCCGAGGTGTACGCCGCGTTGGGGAAGTCGTAAAGTGCGCCGGCTCTTTTTCTTCTGGCAATACCTCTTCGGCCGACCTCCGTGGGATTCGGGCATCCCGGCCCCGGAATTGGTGCGCGTGTTGAATGAACAACCCGCTGGCACTGCGTTAGATCTTGGCTGCGGCACCGGCACCAACGTCCGCTACCTCGCCGAGCGCGGCTGGCGCGTCACCGGCCTCGACTTCATCCCGCGCGCGATTGAAAAAGCCAAACGCAAAACACGCGGCCTCGAGGTGACACTGCTCGTCGGTGACGTGACAAAACTTGAGTCAGCGTCTCTGCCCGGCCCGTACGACCTCGCGTTGGATATAGGTTGTTGGCACTCGCTGGTAGATGAAGGTGGTCGCGGTCGGTATGCGGGTGGCCTCGCGCACTGGATGAAGCCTGGCGGCTTGTTCATGCTATATGCCTTTCAACCCGGAGCGGAGGTAAATCAGTGGGGTATCCCGAAAGACGAAGTGATTGCAAACTTCAGCCCACGCTTCACGCTGGCGAGTTACGAGCAGGGACAAGGGCGGCCATCGGCGTGGTACTACTTCATGCGGATTGATGATTTTTGATTTCTGATCGGCAACTGACTGCATGACTGCATGC
>JBQTJD010000880.1:0-6880 GCA_052387475.1 Anaerolineales bacterium
CGCTGTGCGTGTGGATCATTGGGTGGGAGGATGACGACGAAGCTGAGGCCACGCCGACCGAGGCGCAGAAGAAGTAGACCTCGATATCCACTCCATTGAGCGCCGCTTACGAAAGTCGGTGTTGGACATCAGTAAATGAGCACCAGTAGTGACACATCAACCTCATACTTTGTGAGAGTTCGCGGCAAACGGCCCCCTGATCCTTGAAGTCAAGGGAAACTCTCAAACTCTCGCCGCAAGGGCTGCTTACTATCTTGCAATGTCTACACAAGGGGATGTTTCTCGATTACATGCCGGGTCATATATGGACCCAATAAAACTCGAAGAAGAATTAGGGGAGTTTGATATTGAAACTGCCAGTTGGCGGTCAGCATTTGGCTAGTGAAAACAAAACGGCCCGCCGAAAAAGCGGGCCATTGCGTTGCAGCAAAAAAGCCTCACAGGTTCATCCGAAATAATCGACTGATATTCTTTCCGCGCCGCAAGACCGACGCACATTCGATTGGGAGGGGACACAGTGCGTCGCCAGCAACTTGAATCGACATTGATTCCCGACAGGACCGCTCCGATGGAGTGTGCGGGTGGTGTGCCAGGTCTGCGCTGTGCTGCAATCGTATGCGGTTGTCTTTATCAGTCTGTGAACCCGTGAGGCTTCTTTTGTAACCGGACTCTATGACTCTTACATGCGCGAGTCAACTACGCGACCCTTAAAGAAAGTCACATTTTTCTGCGCGAACAAAATTGAATCGGGCGGGGACGTTCCTACAAACATGTCAGCGCCTGACTGACTCGCAGATCGGTTGCAGCACCGTCATTGCCCGCGCGAGGCGGTGGGCGATATGCTCCAGCACCTCAGTGCTGAATGGTTCGTAGGGCACGGTCTCGTACACCTTGGTCCAGCCTTTATCCCACTGCTCGGCCTCCCATTGTGGGCCAAGCGCCGCTTTGATCTCCACCATATGTTGCGAGAAGGTGTGCAGCCAGGTCGAATTCTCCGCCCGGTCGCGGCTCTCAAAGTGCAAGCCGATCTCCACCCGGTTGCGGCGCTCACCCATGTTCCAAACCTCGTAATGCAGATAAGGTTTGGTGAAATACAACTGGCACAGCCAGCTGCGATGGGCGCTGCGGAAACCGCGCAGCTTTGGAGGCAGATGCGGTTTGGTGGCGGCGGGCAGCGCCTGCATGAATTGAGATGAGGTGAGGCGAGGCATGGAGAGAAGTCTGACCAACGTCATACCCGCGAAAGCGGGTATCCACACCATCGGCGCTAGACGCCCGCTTTCGCGGGAGTGACGAAAAGCAAACGTCAGTTAGAATACCTGCTCGAGCGAGCGCAGCGTAATCAACGTGATTTCCGGGCGGCAATTGAAACGCACCGCTGGCTTAACCATGCCAACACCTCGGTTGGTGTAGAGCTGCATCTCGTCGAGCGCATACAGCCCGGCGGGATAACGCCGCCCATGTGGCGGCAACGCCACCGGGCCGATGAACGGAAAGCGCACTTGCCCGCCGTGCGAGTGTCCGGAGAGTTGCAGCCCGACGCGCATGTGCCGGCTGACCCGATCCGCATAATCCGGTTCGTGGGCCAGAAGCACGATGGCGGCCCCGTCCGGGATGCCAGCCAGCGCGCGTCCCAAATCCGCGTGGCCCTCCCAGAAATCATCCACGCCGGCGAGATACAGCGACTCGCCGCCGCGCCGCACGGCGTGATGCTGGTTCCGCAGGAGAACGACTCCGGCGCGGGAGACGGCCTCCGCCACCACCCGCGCATCCGTCCACCAATCGTGATTGCCGAGTACGCCGAAGACGCTGTGCGGCGCGGTCAATCGCCGCAACGCCTCGGTCAGTTGCCCGGCCTCGCCATGACTCAAATCGCTGACGAAGTCACCCGTGAGGGCGATGAGGTCGGGCCGCAGACTGAGCGTGAGATCAATGGCGGCGTGCACGTGCTCCGGCGTGATGACGGGGCCGAGGTGCAAGTCGCTCAGTTGCGCGACGGTGATCCCATCGAAGGCGCGGGGCAGGCGCGGCAGCGTGAGCGTGACGCGCTCCACCGCGAACCAGCGCGGCTCCATCCACCGCATATAGCCGCTGCCCGCGAGTGAAGAAAGCGCCAGCCCGCCGAGCAGATTGTGAACGGCGCGCAAAAACGCGCGGCGCGGAAGCGGCTTGGTTGTCATGCGGAATGCAATGTGAACAGCGTCACCTCAGGGCGGCAGTTGAAGCGGATGGCCGGGCCGACCACGCCGATGCCGCGATTAGTATACAACTGCAACTCGCCAACGCGATACAGCCCGGCGGGATACTTCTGCCCGAAGCGTGGCAGCCAGGACTGGTCGAGCAACGGTACGCGCACCTGCCCGCCGTGCGAGTGCCCGCTCAACTGCAACATCACACGGCTATCGAGCGCAGCGGTGTCCGCGAAATCCGGTTCGTGGGCGAGCAACACGACAGCGGCCTCCATTGGCGCACCGGCGAGCGCGCGGTTCAAATCTTGATGATTGCCATACAAGTCATCCACACCCGCGAGGTACAGAGTCTCCCCACCGCGCCGCACGGCCACGCTCTCGTTCACCAACATACGCACGCCGGCCTCGGTCGCGATTTGGGTGACGTGTTTCGCGCCGCGATACCAGTCGTGATTGCCGCGCACGCCGAACACGCCGTGTGGCGCGGACAATGGGCGCAACACGTCAAGCAACGTGTCCTCCCAGCCGGTGCGCCGCACGAAGTCGCCGGTGAGGGCGATGAGGTCGGGGCGCAGGTTGAGCGCGGTTTGGATAGCGGCCTGCACCATCTGCAAACTGGCGTCGAGCGTGGGCACTGGCCCGAGATGCAGATCGCTCAGTTGGGCGAGGGTGACTCCGTGAAAGGCGCGTGGCAGGCGGGGCAGCGTGAGTGTGACACGTTCAACGGCCAGCCAGTGCGGCTCGACACCGGTGACGTACCAGCGGAAAGCCGGCAGCCCGACGATGCCCGCGCCAATCGCGCCGAGCGTTGCGCGCAGAAAAGCGCGCCGGGAGGGTTTTGACTTCGACATTCGATTCAATCAGCGTTCCTCTGACTGTAATGTGATGAGCGTAACCTCGGGCGGGCAGTTGACGCGCAGCGGCAGGCCGACAACGCCCAACCCACGGGTGGTGTACACGTGCATGCCGCGTACCCGGTTCAGCCCGCGTGGGTAGCGGTGATGGCCCAGAAAACGCAGCAGCGTGCTATCGAGGTGTGGCAACATGATTTGTCCGCCATGTGAATGGCCGCTCAGCTGCAAACCCACGCGCCCATCGCGGCTGGCGGCCTCCGCGAAGTAAGGCTCGTGCGCCAGAAGAATCGTTGCGGCTCCGCATGGCACATCGGCTAGTGCTCGCGTTAAGTCAGCCCGCCGCACGTGCACATCATCGACGCCGGCTAGATACAACGTCGCCTCCCCACGTCGAAGCGCCACATGCTCATTGCGTAACACCCGAATGCCCGCTGCCTGGAGGGCGCAGGCCACTTCGTCTGCGTCTTCCCACCAATCGTGATTGCCCAGCACTCCGAAAACGCCATGCGGAGCGTGCAATCGCCGCAACGCCTCGGTGAGTGTTTGCGCCTCGCCGTGCGTCAGCCGGCTGACGAAATCACCGGTGAGGGTGATGAGAGCGGGCTTGAGTTCAAGCGCAACGTCGATGGCGAGATGCAGGCTGTGCGGCTCGACCAGCGGGCCAAAGTGAAAATCGCTGAGTTGCGCGATCGTGTAACCCTGAAACGCGCGTGGCAAAGGCGGCAGCGACACGGCCACTCGCTCCACGGTCAATTGCCCGGCGCTGATTCGATAGCGCCAATCGAACGCCTCGACGACGCGCTCGCTGAACCGGCGAATAAAATCCAACCACCGGTGACGGCGCATTAATGATTTGTACACGGATGAGGCGGCGCCGTTCATCGCGCTTCGACCACCAGCACGGTCACATCTTCGGGGATTTGGTCGGTGCATGCGAGTTCGAGGAGGTGCGCGAGCAAGGCCTCGGCCAGCTTGTCGGCGTTGAAGTAGTCACGCAAATGAATGAAGCGCGCGACCGCCGGGCTGTCAGTGATGCGGGCCACGCCGGGCGAGACGGCGATGTACGCATCCCCGGCGGAGAATCGTAGGGGCGACCCTTGTGGTCGCCCTTGCCTGATGATGTGCCGCGTCGGCGCATGCTCGGGCGGCAGCGGGATGAGTGTGGCATCGGCGAGGCGGAAGTAATGGAGGACGCCGGGGCTGGCGGAGTAGTGAACGGTGAGCGCTTCTCCATCGGCTTGCAGAGTCCAGAGCTGCTCGACGTTGCGACTCAGCGTCCACGAGTCTGAAGCCTGGAGAAGAGTTTCGTGCGAATGGCTCAAACCGATCTGGGTTCTGTGAGCGGCCCTGAAGGTCGGCATGGCCGAAATCGTATCACAGCGGCTGAGGTGGGGCGGACACTTGAGTGCTTGGGTGGATCGTCAGTGCGCAAGCTGACCCATTACCTCCTGATAGACAGCCACTGTTTGTTCCGCGATGCGGTGCTGGGTGTAATGGGCCAGTACGCGGGCGCGCCCGGCGGCGGAAAGCCGCGCACGCAAATCCGATCTCTCCATGAGAGACCGGATTTGCGCGGCCAGCGCTTCCACATCCTCTTCCGGGAAGGTCAGCCCGGCTTCACCGATGACGTTCGGGATTTCGCCGCAGGTGGAGCCGATCACCGGCACGCCGCAGGCCATCGCCTCGATCAGCACACGCCCGAATTGCTCCTTCCAATTGGGCCGCGTGCGCGAGGGCAGCACGAGACAATCAAGTTGCGAATAAAACTGTGGCATCGCAGTCGAGGCCAATGGCCGTTCGAGCGTCACCCGCTCGCGTAAGTCGTATTGCCGAATGAGGTGCTCGAGCAGCGGACGTTCCGGCCCCGAGCCGAGAATCCGCACGCGCACCTCCGGCGTCTGCGCGGCAGCGAGCAGCAGAATATCCACGCCCTTCTCCGGGACTAGCCGACCGGCATAACCGACAGTGAGCGCCGAGCGTGGAGCGTGGAGCGCTGGGCCGCTCTTTCCCTCCACCCTCCGCGCTTCACGCTCCACGAATATCTCCGGATCAACGCCAAACTGTGGGATGACGCTTAGCGGTCCGCGATAGCCTTTCGCCCGCCATACCATTGCCACATCTGTATTGCCGACGATGGCAGCATCGGTGTGGGCAAGCACGTCCGCTTCCATCCAATTGAAAGGCGGCGGGTAGCGGCGGTTGAGGTTCTGCCACGAGAAGAACAGCACTTTCGAGCCGCGCTTTTTAGCGGCCCGCAACGCCAGCCAGGTGGCGAGGTTGTATGGCTCTTCATCAACGTGCACGAGGTCCGGTCGTATGCGGGCGACAAGTTCATCGAAGCGCGGATAGAAATGGAGATGAAAGTTGCCGTTGAAGACGATGGGTGTGCCGACGAGTTCGTAGCCTTCGGTATGCGCGCGTTCGAGCGTTTGCACGCCGCGTTCATCCTGCCACTCGGGCGGCACGGCCACCGTCAACTCGACGCCAAGCGAAGCGATCTCTTCCAGCTTGCGCTGATACGCGCCGACGACGCACGCCTTCGAGAGCATGAGCACACGCATGGCGCGGCAGTATAGAGGGAGCGTCAGGGTGGGTCAAGCAAACAGTTTTTAAACCTGAGGGCCGCACCGTTACAATCGCGTAAAATCATTCCTTGGTGATTGACTTAAACTCTTTCGGGCTTAGAATGCAGGCGCATTTAACCGAAACATTCTCTGGACAGGCTGGCGGCGAGCTGACTGTACGTTGAGAACGGCTTCCCCAAATCGGCACTGATGTGACCGCACATCAGCCTCGGTTCCGTTGCTCTTAACCACTCTTCCCCCAGCTTTTTGTCACTTAAGGACGAAGGGGTCTCCATGCCTCATCGGCTCTTCTTCTCGACAAGGTGGACCCGGGGCCTGTTGTGGGCTGTGGTGGGATTGTGGTCGTTCACAGCCTTTGGTGCGCCGCCGGTGGCCGCGCGCAGTCCCCTGCAAGCAGCCTCCTCCACACCTTCACCCGGGCGCAGTTTGCAATTCGATGGTGTGAACGATGTGGCCCGCACGGTTAATTTGCCGCTGTTGTCTCAATTCACTCTCGAAGCCTGGGTGCGTCGTAACGTCGACTCGGGTAACTATCAAACGTTTCTCTCCGACGCCAACAGCTCGTACGGTCAGGCCATGCTCACATTATTTGTGGATGGCGGCAACGCCAGTTGCACCGGCGCCGCCGATCAGTTCGCGTACTACGAGTTCAACGGCAACCAAACGCAATGCTCCGGCGTCACGGCCACCCTTGGGCAGTGGTTCCATGTCGCCGTTTCGCGCGACGCCGGCGGCACACGCCGGTTGTTCGTCAACGGCGTGTTGCGCAGCACGCAAACGGGTTCAGCCGTGCCCACCGATAGCAGCGGCGTTTTCTCCTTTGGACGTGCCGGCGATTACAGCGGCGAATACTTCGCCGGGCTTTTGGATGAAGTGCGCCTCTCCAACACTGCGGTCTACACTACCAACTTCACGCCGCCCGCCGGCCTGTTGCCGGTGACGGCCAATACGGTGGCGCTGTGGAGCCTCGATGAAGGCGCCGGGCAAACGTTTAGCGATCGCTCCGGCAATGGGCGCAACGGCACGCTGGGCAGCAGCAGCACGACCGATTCAGCCGACCCGCTCTGGTCTACGTTGACGCCGGTGGGCGGTACTGCACCGACCGCGACGCCCTCAGCCACCAGCAGCCCGACGGCCACGCGCACCCCAACCCTTTCTCTTACACTTGGGCCATCGCCCACTCCCAGCACTTCCCCTACCAATACCGCACTCCCTTCGGCCACGTTTTCGCCGACTCCAACCAACTTAACCC
>JBQTJD010000881.1:0-6264 GCA_052387475.1 Anaerolineales bacterium
AGCGGCAGCGCGACCAACGCCAGCACAAACAGCATGATGAAGCCGGTCAACCGATCTACCACAATGGTGCCAGCGGCTTGCGAGGATTGTGTGCCTGGGCCGGCCTCCAGTGTCCGCACCACATCGCCGCCAAAACCGGTGGGCAGAAAGGTGTTGAAGAACGCGCCGACAAAATACAGATACACGGCCCGCCGGAAGGGAACGCGTGCGCCGACCGCATCGAGCAGCACCTTCCACCGATACGCGCGGATGACGATGCCGGCCTGACCGAGCAACAACGCGAGAAGATAGGGACGCAGATCGGCGGCGCTGACCACTCCGAATAACCGCCCAAGCCCGGCCTGTGACAGCACCCACGTCAGCAACACCGCCGACAGGCCGATACGGAGCAGATTGAGAAGAAGCGAACGAGTCTTGGGCGACATGAAACCTCACACAACAGCAGATCCAAGAGTTCCTGACAAATCACGTGCGACGCAGTCGCTTACGAAGTGCGTCGCACGATTTGTGGGGAGTATCAATTGCGGCGTGAGTCTAACGCAACAATGGCTCGATGACGCTTTGCAATTCGGAGAAATTGGTTGGCCCGATCTTGTTCCAAACCACCACACCGTTCCGGTCAATGAGGTAGGTCTCGGGCACGCCGGTGATGCGGTAGGCCTGCCCGGCGCGGGTGCCGAGATCGGGGCCGAGGAGGAAGGTCTGGTTGTACTCACGGATGAAGGCCAGCGACTCTCTTTCCGAACCATCGGCCCAGGCAAGGCCGACGACCTTCAGACCGCGATCTTTGTACGTCTGCCACGTTTGCTCGAGGGCGGCGGCCTCCGGGCGGCACTCCACACACCACGAGGCCCAGAAGTTCAACAGCACCACGGAGCCGCGCGCCTGGCTGAGCGTGAACGACTGGCCTTCCAGGGCGGTGCCCTGGAAGGCAGTTACCATGAAATCCGGTGCGGGTTCGCCCACCGCAGCCTGCCCGCGCCCGCTGCGCGTCAGCGTCAGCCCCACCAGCAACAGCAGCGCGACGATGATGGCGAACGCGGCCAGCCAGCCGAGGCGCAGTCTCGATTTTGGTGATGTCTCAACTTCAGTCATCTCTTACAAGCCGCTTCTTTTGTGTTCTATTGATTATGCCATCCGCTCGGCCTCGCGTTCGGCCCCGAGCTTGACAAACAACTCGCGCGCCTCCTGCCACATCGCCGCGCCCTTGTCCGCATCGCCGTATTGTCGCTCGAATGTCGCCCACTCTTTCAGCGTGCGGGCGCGCCCACCCTCCATGCTGGCCTCGGCGAAAACACGCAGGCTCTCGGCGAAGCAAGCGCGCGCCTCATACGTCGCGTCATTGATGGTGATTGGCTCGGCGCGCTGGGCGGCCACCTGCCCGAGCACGCGCCACGCGGCGGCGATGTATTCCTGCACGCTATCCTGCTGCCCGAGGGTCAGGGCTTGCTGTGCGACGGTGAGCGCATCTTCAGTTTTGCCTTGCCCGAGACAGGCCTCGGCCAGCAGCCGATACGTATCCGAGAGCACCCATGAGCCGCCCGGCCCGGCCAGCTCAATCACGCGCCGCAGATCAGCCTCCGCGGCGGCGAATTCCCCCAGCGCGACCCGCGCCGCGCCGAGGTTGCTGGCAAAGACCAACTCGCCATCACGCTCACCGATTTCGCGCGCGATGCTCAACGCCTCCTGTGTGCGGATGAAGGCGGTGGCGTAGTCGCCGCGCGCGTGCGCGATGACACCGAGGTTGCTGGACACATCCATCAAGTGGCGGCGGTCGTTCAATGCGTCAAAGACCGCGCGCGCATCTTCGAAATAATCGACGGCTTGTGGATAGCGGCCCTGCATGTAGTGCAGCGCGCCGAACAGCATCAGGTTGTCGGCCAACTGCTGCCGGTCGACGCTGGCCTGCGCGACCGCGAACATCTGCTCGGCCAGCGCCAGCGCTTCCTCAGCGCGCCCGAGACGGAAGAGGGTACGGCCTTTCATATACAAGGCTCGCGAGAGCATACTGGGGGCCTTGGCCGCGCGGGCCAATTCTTCGGCGCGCGTGGCGCTTTCGAGCGCCAGGCGGTGCTCACCCCGGTTGGCCTGCGCATTGCCGTACCCAATCCACGCCCGCGCCTGTGCCAGTGTATCCCCGGCTGCCTCGGCTTCGGCGCGCATGGCAGTATACGTGTCTATCGCCTCGGCATGCCGCGCCAGCGCATCCTGCACCTCGCCCAGCCCATCGTACAGGTCAAAGCGCCACTCGGGCGCGCCGGGCGCTTCGCCCACGCCGCTCTCTTTCAGCAGCTCAACGGCTTTTTGATAATACTTGAGCGCGGCTTCGGGCGCGTACGTGTCCTGCGCCTGTTTGCCCGCCCGCCAATACCACTCCGCCGCGGGCAGCGGCTCGCCCCCGCGTTCGAAGTGCTCGCCGATGCGGCCGGCGTTTTCGTTGGCGCGTTCGCCGCTCACCTCGATGAGGGCCTGCGCCACTTGCGCGTGATAGGCGCGCCGCAGCCGCTTGAGGACGCTTTCGTACGTCACATCGTAAAGCAACGCATGCTTGAAGATGTATTCCGCCGAATCGCCGAAGACTGACTCCTCGTGCGGGAAGATCAGCTCTTTGCCGGAGAGCGATTTGAGCCGGTCTTCGGTGTAGGCCGGCGGCTCGGGGACGACGGCCTCGGGATGGCGCAACCGCTGCACGACGTTCTCCCAAAACACGCGTCCAACGATCGAGGCCTGCTGAAGCGTATCGCGTTCCTTCATCGGTAGACCGTCGAGCCGGGCCTGCAACACGCCGGTAAGGGTGGCCGGGACGCGGGCTTGCGCGAGGCGGTTCATCGCCACCGACCAGGCCTCCGCGCCCGCCTCAATCACCCCATCTTCAATCAGCATTTTGATCAGCTCTTCCACGTAGAACGGGCTGCCCTCGGCGCGTTGCACGATGAGGTCGGTCAGGGCTTCGGGCACGTGCGGGGCTTTGCGCAGGATGTCGGCCACGAGGCCGCGACACTCGCCGGTGGAGAGCGGGTGCAGGTCAAGCCGCAAATGAGTAATGGGGCCTTCGCCCCACTGGGGTCGCCGCTCGAAGAACGCGGGCCGCGTGAGACCAATGATGATGAGCGGCAGCGCGGGTTGTTCGCGCAACAGGGCTTCGATCCAATCCAGTGAGCCATCGTCAGCCCAGTGGATGTCCTCCAACATCAACACGCTGGGATCGGTGCGCGCGACGGCGGTGAAGAACTCGGTGAGATAGTGAAAGGCGCGGTCGCGGATCTGGCGCGCATCGCCGAGGATGCCCTGCAAGTGCGGGCTGTGCGAGAAGTCGAAGCCGGCCAGGTGGCCGATGAAATGCGCGCGCATGAGGCCTTCGTCGCCGGGCAAGAAGGCGGTGATGCCGGTGGTGAGCTTGTCACGCGCCACCACCGCCCGATCGCTGTCTTGAATCTCAAAACGATAGGCAAACACATCACGCAGCAGCGCATACGGGACGTTGGTCATCTCCTGTGTGGCGCGGCCCTTGAAAATCAGCGTGCGCTCGGGCAGCACCTCCAGCCAGTTGACAAACTCGTACAGCAGCCGCGATTTGCCGGTGCCGGCCTCGGCCACGAGGCTGATGAGGTGGGTGCGTGATTGGGTGCGCGCCGTTTGAAACGCAGCCTGCATCTGCCGCAACTCAGCCTCGCGCCCGATGGTGCGGGTCTCGACGCCTTCGACGCCGCGCGTGGTGACTCTGAAGGCGCGCGGCTTGGCGCGCCGCACGATGTACGTTTGGATCGGTTCGGTTTTGCCTTTGACGGCCAGCGGTGCTTGCACCACGACATCGAAAATACCGCGCACATGGCGATAGGTGTCATGCGCGATGAGAATGCCGCCGACGGGGGCAGCGTGCTCCAGCCGGCTGGCGACGTTGACGGCATCGCCCATGGCCGTGTACTCGCCGGTGGTGCCCACCGCGCCGAGGACGACTGGCCCGGTGTTGATGCCGATCCGCATCGCCAGCGGATGGCGGCGTCCGGCGGCAAAGGTTGTCAGTTCCGCCTGCATCGCCAGCCCGGCGCGGATGGCGCGCTCGGGGTCGTCCTCACGGGCCAGCGGCGCGCCGAACAGCGCCATCACCGCATCGCCGATATGCTTGTCGATCCGGCCCCCGTGCGCGTGGATGGCGCCATCCAGCCGCGCCCAGAGCGCGTTCATCGTCGCCGTCACTTCCTCGGCGTCCAGCGTCTCGGACATGGCCGTGAAGCCGGAGACATCGGCAAACAGGACGGTCACTTGTTTACGTTGCTGCTCGGTGGCCCGCTCCTCGGTTCCCCCCGCGCGCAGTGGGGATGACAACGCGGCCAACTTCTCGCGCATCGGGGCCAGGGCGGCATCGACCACCGCATCGCCGAGGAGGGCGCGCTGGGCTTCGAGGGCGGCGATGGCTTGTTCGAGCTGGTCGCGTTCGTTCATGATGGCACCGAAGGTTAATGGAAAGTATAAGCCGCTCGCGGTCTGGGCACAATGCAGGCCGGTTAATGGCCCATATCTCCTAATCCCCTGGTTACGATTCGGGAGTATAGTTCCGAAAGTTAGAGTGCATTTGCCGTTTCAACCGACTTGTATTGGTACACAATTGAATAGAGGTCGTTGCGCCGTCATCAACCGGCCTAAACCCCGGCTGTCGTGGATTGACATGCTTGAGGAGGAACATGGGTGAATAGTCCAAAGTGATTCGTAGCCACTTTTATCCGCTGCACCATCATCCCAAAGAAGTGAGGGTCTATGCGCCGCAAGTTGTTTGCCATATTATCTGCCGTTGTTTTGCTCTCCGTCTCAGTTTCGCCGGCGTTCGCGCAGAGCATTCGTCTCACCGGCTCGCGATTCGACGCCGGTTCGCTCATCGCCGAGGGCAACATCCAGTTCCATCGCCTCCCCGTGCAGGATGTCGAGCTTACCCTGCAAGCGGATGGTTTTTGCGACGGCGATCACATCACCGTAGTCAGCGCTCCACAGCACATTGCCGTTAGTCAGTTCAGCGGTGGCGGCGGAGCAAAATATCACCTCGAAGCCGATGACACGTGCGACGGCCACGTCGAATGGACCGCCGCCACAATCATCGTCAGTGATGGGAGCGGCATATTGGCTCAATTTGGTTTCACGTGTCAAACTCTGCGCCAACTGAAGTGCCGGTAGTCACGCAGTTTTGATCATGCCGAGTGAAAGAACAGGGCACACCTGGTGTGCCCTGTTTGTTTGTAGCCAAGGCAGACCCTAAGGGTCTCGCCGCATCGCCCGCCAGATTTTCTCCGGCCTGAGCGGCATGTCGAGGTGGCGCACGCCGAAGGGACGGAGCGCATCCATCACGGCGTTGACGATGGCGGGCGTGGAGCCGATGGTCGCCGCCTCGCCGATGCCTTTCACGCCGAGCGGATTGGTGGGCGAGGGCGTCACGGTCTGATCCACCGTGAACATCGGGAAGGCGTCGGCGTGCGGCACGGCGTATTCCATCAGAGAGGCTGTCGTCGTCTGCCCACTCGCGTCGTAGCTCATTTCCTCGAATAGCGCCTGCCCGATGCCCTGCGCCAGCCCACCGTGCACCTGGCCCTCCACGAGCAGCGGACTCATCCGCGCGCCGCAGTCATCCACCGCGAAATACTTAAGCACGCGCACCTCACCCGTTTCGGTATCGACTTCCACCACAGCCACATGCGCGCCGAACGGGCAGGTGGCGTCGGTCAAGCGGAAGTAGTCGGTCGCTTCGAGGCCAGTGTCGATGTCGTCGGGCAGGTCGTCTGAGTACGCGCGGTCAGCAATTTCGTCAAACAAGAGTGCTTTGCTCGGTACGCCTTTTACGCGGTAGCGCCCGTCGCGAAATTCCACATCCTCCACTGCCGCTTCGAGCATATGCGCGGCGATGCGTAAGGCCTTCTCGCGCACTTTGGTTGTGGCGCGAATCAGCGCGGAGCCGCCGACCACGAGGCCTCGGCTACCCATCGTGCCCTGGCCCATCGGCGTCAGGGCCGTATCCCCGTGCTTCACCACAATCTGATCGAACGGCACACCGAGTTCATCGCTCACCATCTGCGCGAAGGTGGTGTGCTGCCCCTGCCCATGCGGGGAGATGCCGGTGAGGACGGTAACCGTGCCGCTCGGCTCGGCGCGCACGATAGCGCTGTCGTAGCCGAAGGCGCACATCTCCACATAGGTCGCGATCCCGATCCCCAACAACCCCTTACCATTTTCACTCAGTCGCCTCCGTTGTTCTTCACGCAGTAATGGGTAATGGGATAT
>JBQTJD010000882.1:0-1992 GCA_052387475.1 Anaerolineales bacterium
AGTGGTGAAAGGAGGCGCTTCACCCTCACCCCTAACCCCTCTCCCGCGGGGAGAGGGGGATGCGCGCCCTGCACGAGGATGACTTCGTATGACTCGACTCACTTTGACAATCGCCTGGCACGAATACCTGACCAACGTGCGCCGGCCCGGCTTCATCTTCGCCACGCTGCTCATTCCCGCGCTCGGTCTCATCGGGCTGATCGTCGCCACGTTTTTCTCCGGGCAGGCCACGAACTTCCTGCGCGATCAATTCGTGCCGCAAGATCAGAATCCCATCGGCGTGGTGGATGCCAGCGGGTTGTACGTTCCCATCGCGCCCAAGTTCGCTGAGCGGTTCACCGCTTTCACTGACGCCGAATCAGCGCGGCAAGCGCTGCTCGACCGGCAGATTGACGGCTACCTCGTCATCCCAGCGGACTACCTCACCGACGGCAAGATTGATGTGTTCACACGGGAGGGAGGCGGCTTCAGCAACGCGATTGCAGTGGATAGTGACGAGATTGATCCGTTTTTAGTCGAAGGCCTGTTGTCGGGGAAGGTAGAAGGGGAGGTGTTGACGCGCGTGAGCGACCCGAGCGACTTCAACCGCGTCACGCTCACCGAGGCGGGCGACCCGGACAGCGGCGAGTCCAATCCCCTCGCCTTCGTCGGCGGATTCCTCGCCTCGTTCGCGGTGAGCCTGGTGCTGTTCATCTCCATCTTCACTTCGGCCAGTTACCTGTTGCGTAGCGTGAGCGAGGAAAAAGAAAACCGAGTGATGGAAGTGGTGCTCTCGTCGGTCTCGGCTGCCGACTTGTTGGCGGGGAAGGTGATCGGCCTGGGCGCGCTCGGGCTGACGCAGGTGGGCGTGTGGCTGCTCTCAGGCGTGGCGCTCACCGGCGGGCTGGGTGCGCTGGCCGTCGGCGCGCTGGCCGCGCTCAACCCCATGACATTCTTGCTGGCGCTGGTCTATTTCCTCCTCGGCTATCTTTTGTTCGGCACACTTATGGCCGTCGCTGGCTCACTGGGCACCAGCATGCGCGAGAGCCAGCAGATTGCGGGCGTGTTCTCTTTTGCCGCCGCCGTCCCGTGGATGCTCAACGGCCTCGTCATCGCCAACCCCAACAATATGCTCGTGCGCGTGCTAAGCTGGTTTCCGCTGACCGCGCCGATGATGATGATGCTTCGGCTGCCATACGGCGAGGTGCCCTTCATCGACATCATCGGCAGCATCGCCTTGCTCATCGTCACCGTGCCTATCGTGGTGTGGGGTGGGAGCAAAGTTTTCCGCACCAGCTTGCTCATCTACGGCAAGCGGCTGTCGTTCAAAGAAATCTGGTCGGCGCTACGGAAGGCGTAAAACGAGATGCGTGATACGTGAATAGCGCCGATGACATTGCGCGCTTCGCTCCATCGTCTTCCATAATCAATAGTCTCTATCCAAAATAAGCCGAGACCGACGCGGTCTACCACATTGCCCGAAGACTTCAGGTGTTTTGACAGACCGCGTCGGTCTGGTCTGATAATTCCCCGTCGCCATTTTGGGCCTTGCATTTTCCGCCCGTCTGATTACAATGTAACCATCGTTACATTACAGATGGCCTCATCCTGGCTGCTGCTCTCCTTCACCATCCCCTCCAAACCGAGCGCGCCGCGCCTGTACATCTGGCGCAAGCTGAAGCGGCTGGGCGCGTTGCTGCTGCACAACGCCGTGTGGGCCTTGCCAGCCAACGCGCGCACCCGTGAACAGCTCCAGTGGCTGGCGGCGGAGATTGATGAGTTGGGCGGGGAGGCCATGTTGTGGGAAGCGCAAACAGGTCGCGACGAGGCCCTCCGTCGGCATTTCACCGCCCAGGTCGAGGCGGCGTATCGGGAAATCCTAAAAAATCTGGAGAAGGGCGGCGACCCGGCGGCGCTGTCACAGCACTATCAACAGGCGCAACTGAGCGATCACTTTCAAGCGCCGTTGGGCCAGCGGGTGCGCGAGGCCCTCATCGCGGCGCGAAGCGCCGC
>JBQTJD010000883.1:0-2989 GCA_052387475.1 Anaerolineales bacterium
TGAATCATCGGCTGGCGACACAGGCTGAGGGCGTGATCGCCCTCGTCAAACCGCACCCAATTGTGAACGGTCAGCGCATGCTTCACCGGTTCGTAATGTTCGGGCGGAAACAGCGTGTCGCGTTCGCTGGTGACAAGCATCAGGCTGCGCCCGCGCAGTTGTGCCGCCATCTGCGTGATCGGCGTCAGCGCGCGCCACTGTGTTTCCAACTCCTCACCTGTGACGCCGTTGAGCATCATGACGAACTCATCAAAATCGGCGTGGGTGAGGCCGTCGGATGTCGGGTCAATCAACGGGCACAGGGCGACGATGGCGCTTATGCGCTCGCGGAAACGCGTGTCGGCGGCCCCGGCTGCCAGCGCCATATATCCCCCAAGGCTGTTGCCCACCAGCACGAGGCGGTTCCCATCCACGCACGGCTGCCGCAACACCCACTCCGTGGCCGCGTGCACATCCGCTACTTGCCCGCTGATCGAGTATGCCCCCTCACTTCCCCAACAGCCGCGATAGTGGAAGTAGAGCACGTTGAAGCTGGCGTCACGCAACGCGGACGCAAGGTCGAGATTCTTTTCGACGCCGGGGATGCCGTGCAGCAGAACGACGGTGGGGCGGAGAGTCTCGCCCTGCGCGCGATAGAAGCCGCCGAGCAATTTGCAGCCCTGCGAGTCAAATGTCACACCGTCAAGACCGGCGGGGAAACGTGGGGCGCCCGCCGGGATGGTCATTTCTTTTTGGGTTTGTCTGCGCCGCCGAACAACGAACGTACCATCCGAAAGCGTGCGGGGGGCTTTTCTTCTTCGGCCTGCCCGGAGCGGGACAGCCACAGCGGCACGCCGACGATCAGCGCGGTCAGCCCGAGCCAGAGAGGCGCGAAGTTGTCAATTACATAGTCGTGAGCGACATCCGATGCAAAGAAGAGCAGGCAGATGACACTGGCAAACACGAAGAAGATGCCGAGGCGCTGGCGTAAATACATGACGATGGACGGAAGACGAAGGACGAACGCGACGGACGGCGTGTTCGTCCTTCGTCAATCGTCATCCGTTTATTTGGCTCGCTGCACGCGCGTGCGGATCTGCTCGTGCATGTACAGCGGCAAATAGTAGTAGCCGCCGGCGTTCTTACCCGAGGAGCCGGAGCCTTTCCACCCGCCGAACGGCTGGAAGCCCGGCCATGCGCCCGTCGTCGCGCCCTGCGGGCGATTGGCGTACGTCACGCCGGCCTCGATCTTGTCGAAGAACCGGTCGGCTTCCTTCTTCGAGCCGTAGAAGCCGGCGGTCAGGCCGTAGGCCACTTCGTTCGCCATCGCCATCGCGGAGTCAAGCGACTCGACGGCGGAGATCATCGTAATCGGCAAAAACATCTCGTGTTGCCACAGCCGGTGGCTGCGCGGCACACGATCCACCACCGTCGGTTCGCAGTAGTAGCCCTGCGCGTAATCATCATGCTTGAGTTGTTTGCCGCCGTGCAGGATCGTTCCGGCCTGTGAGAGTTCTTCCGCAAACTCGCCGAACTCGCGGTACGAGCTGGCGTTGACGACCGGGCCGAGATAATTCTGGCGCAGGGTCGGGTCACCGAGGTTGAGCGCCTGCGTTTTGTGGACGATGAGTTCGGCCAGCTTATCTTTCACCGGCGCTTCGACGATGATACGCGAGCAGGCCGAACACTTCTGCCCTTGCAAGCCGAAGGCGCTGCGCACGATGCCGGTGGCCGCCTCCTCCAAATTCGCATTGCGCGAAACGATGGCCGGGTTCTTGCCACCCATCTCGGCGATGACAGGGCGCGGATAGCGACCCGCGGCGAACGAGCGATAAATCCGCATGCCCACCTCAGCCGAGCCGGTGAAGGTGATGCCGGCCACGCGCGGGTCATCGATCAACGTTTGCCCGACGCTGGAGCCGGGGCCGGTGATGAAGTTGAACACCCCATCGGGCACGCCGGCATCGCGGATGCATTCGGCCAGCAAGCGGCCCGTCCACGGCGTATCCGAGGCGGGCTTGAAGACGACGGTATTGCCGGTGACGAGCGCCGCGCCGCTCGGCCCGCCGGCCAGCGCGAACGGGAAGTTGAACGGGCTGATGACCACCCACACGCCGTACGGGCGCAGCACCGAGACGTTGGTCGAGGTGTAACCGGTCAACGGGTCGTTGCCCATCGGTTTGATGAAGCCCTCGTTGCGCTCCATCGAGTCGCACGAGTAGTAAATCAGGTCGGCCGTTTCCTGCGCGTCGCCGAGGCCCTCCATCCGGTTCTTGCCGACTTCGAGCGACAGCACCACGCCGATTTCGTACACGCGCTTCTCGATGTTGGCCGCCGCTTTGCGCAGCAGCCGCACGCGCTCCTGCCACTTCATCCCCGCCCACTTGGGCCAGGCGGCGTGTGCGGCGGCGAGGGCGTCTTCGGCATCCTGCTGGGAGCCTTTCTGAAAAGTGCCCAACACCCAATCGGTGTTGATGGGTGAGTGGTCTTCAAACTTCTCCGCCACGAAGCGGTCGTGGCCGTTGATGAACATGCCATGATCCTGCCCGAGGCCGGCCTTCACTTGCGCGAGGGCTTTATCGTAGCGGGTGTGCATCTCCTCCGGCGGGTTGAACATGGTGGAGTACGTTAATCGAAACGAAGGCGCTTTGCCGTTGGAGCGGGCGGTCGATTTCTTCGGGGCCGATTTCTTGACGGGTTTCTTAGCCATGCGGAGGTCTCCTGTGGGGGGCGATTGATCGCTGCGAATGGACGCTGCTATTTTACTCCGGCTTGCGTTTCTCTGAGGAGGGCCTTCCACCGTGACTGCGCGGCGCAGTGCGACTGCGCTATACTCCGGCTGCGATGACGTGGGTGACCGATGACATCTTTGTGGCGGGCGGTGAGTTCGTGGTGGAGAACTGGGCGGACTTCCGCGAGCAAAGCGGCGTGAGCGCGATTGTGACGGTGACCGCCGAGAAGCCGGGCATTTTTGTGGAGCCGCTGCCGTGGGCGTGGCTGTGGCTGCCGG
>JBQTJD010000884.1:0-7816 GCA_052387475.1 Anaerolineales bacterium
GGCACTGGCGGCCAGCAGGATACGGCCGCCAGTGCCGATGTCGAACACGGCGCCCACCACCGTCCACGTCGTCTCACGCCCGCCGCCCAAATCCACTACCACTTCATCGCCCACGCGCAAGCCCATATCCGCCACAAGTTTTTGATTGAGCACGACCGCCCGCCCATCGGCTACGGTTAGCAATCGGCCCGCCGTCGCCGACGGGTTGAACATCTGCGTGTCGTCGGGGATGCCGCGCAGTTGCACGCTGTACTCATCCGCCGAGGAGGTTGCGCCGGGCCGGTGTGCCTTCACCGTCACCCACGTCCACATCTCCACGCGCTCAACTTCAGGTTGAGCGCCCATCACCGCTTCCATCTCGCCGATGCGCTGATAACCATCAAACAGAAACAACACGTCGAAGCCCCAGCCAGCCCAGATGCGGTCGATGGATTGCGCGAACGAATCGCTCGTGGCGACGACCATGATGAAGACTGCGCCCGCGCCGACGAGGGTGAGTTGCGTGAGAGCCACGCGGCCAGCGCGCCGAAAGGTGTTGCGCAGCGCGAGCGTGACCATGCGCGGGAGGCCGCGCACGCTGCCGAACCACTGATCAAGCGCACCCATCCCGTAGCGTCCGGTGCCGAGGCCGTACGTCGCCAACGCGGCTCGCACGGGGATGCTGATGCCGTACAAAATCGGCCAGAGCGCGGCGAGCAACGGCGTGAGTAGGCCCACAACGATTTGCAGCACCAACATCTGCGGCAAGACCGCGAACGGAGCCAGCGGCACGTTGAACGCGCCGAGCCAGAACGCCGCTAGCCCGTAGCCGCCCACCGCGCCGATGGGCACCGCGACGACGAGGCTCAACAAACCATACACTGTAACGCCGGCGAGATAGAGCGTGACGATTTGGCCATACTCGCCGCCGATGGTCTTCATGATCCCGATTTGCATCACCTGCTGGGCGATGATGGCGTTGATGGTGTTGATGACGAGCATCACGCTCAACCCGAGTGACATGCCCGCCATGACGATGAGCACGAGGCTCAGGCCGTTCACGAACGTTTGCACCTGATCGCCGGTTGGGTCGGTGATGTCGGTCGAAAACGCGCTGGCCGCCGACTCCGTCCCCATCCGCTTGAGCCTATCTTCCACGATCAACGCCGTCGCCTTCAGCGCATCCGGGCGCACATCGAACACTGCCAGGCGCAGTAAATTGTAGTCACGCGTGCCGAGCAAACGCGGGGCGGTGTCGCGGTGGATGTAGAGGGAGGGCCGGTTGAAGGAGTTGAACTGCGCCGCGAGTTGGCCCGGGTCGTGGATGAGGGCGACGACGCGCAGCGGAACGGCTCGTCCATTCGCGCTCACATACAAAGTCCCGCCGACCAGCGGCACGCCATACGCGGATTGATGGGTCTGCTCGACCGCGATCTCATCCTCCACCGGCCACGCGCCCGAAATCAATTCGACCCGGTCGAAACGTTGCTGCGCGAAGTCGGGCATGGCGGTGACGAGGCCCTCGCGCCAACTGCCGGCGAGCGCCGGCTTCCAGCGGAGCGTGGCCTGCAAACGGCCCTCGGCATCGGCCACTTGCGGCAGGTCGGCAATCGCCTCCACCACTTCATCCGTCGCCGGGCGGATGAGGGTGAGCCGCAGATTGGGAATGCCGCGCGCCGCGCGCGAGCGAAGGATCTCGCCGCGCAGCAGCGTATCGCTGGCCGTCGTCATCCCCAATGCCAACACGCCCACGGCGATGCTGAGGGTGACGAGCAGCGTGCGGCCCTTGTTATTCCATAGGTCGCGCCAGACTTTGCGGAAAGCAACAGTCATCAATGAAAAATGCAAAATGATCAATGCAAAATGGCCGGCTGTTTGGCTTTTCATTTTGCATTTGTCATTTTTCACTCCCTCGTCCATTTATCCGCCGCTTCTTCAGCCGCTTGGCGCGCCATCGCCTCGCGAATTTGGCGGGCGCGTTCCTCGGCGGCGCGGGCAGCGGCGATGACGCGTTGCCGCTCGGCGGTGTTGAGGGTGGCGAGGCGGTCTTGCGCCTGCGCTTCGCTCTCCCCAGCGGGCCGCAAACCGAGTTCTTTCAAACACAGCCGCGCCAACTCTTCGCGCCGCTCCGGGTCGGTGACGAACTTCGTGGCCTCGGTCAGTGCGGCGGACTCATCGAGTGCATGCACCAACCACAGACCGGCTATCTCGGCCAGGCCGCCGCGCTGTTGAAACCATTCATCGTGCAGCAGCCACGCGCCAATCAACTTGAGCCGTAAACGATTTCGCAGCTTCTTATCCGCAGGCTGGTTCAGCCGCTCAACATCTTTCGCACCGAGCGGCGCACCGCCCAAAGCAACGAGCACATCCGAAATCACCGCGCCGACGTTGACGACGCCCGCCGCGCCAATTCGCGGCTCGGCCAAAAAATCTGGCGGGGTCTCGGCCAGCCGGCGGGTGAACGTTTCGAGCAAGGGGCCTTCTTCTTTCATAGGATGGAGGAACGCTGAGTACGATGCTGGTTCGCTGAAAACGCTGGCGCTGCTATTTGTTGCGAGCAGTCCCGTAAATCTTGCGCTTGACCTGTGGCTTCGGCCCGAAGTTGAGTAGCAGGCCAACTTCTTTGTCTGTGGCTCTGAGATAGTTGAGCAACTGGGCCTCGTGTTCTGGTGCCAGCGCGTCCACGGCTTTGATTTCGAGAATGATCAGGTCATTCACGATGACATCGGCCTCATAATCGCCCACAACCACGCCATCATAATAGACCTTGAGCGAAACTTTGGCTGCCACAATGTAACCACGCTTCTTTAATTCATGAACGAGCGCATTCACACACACCTTCTCCAGAAAACCATACCCGAGCGTCTTATACACATGGTAGAACACGTTGATGATTCCGTCAGTCAGTTCACTGTGCTTGTATTCAGGTTTGACGTTCGACATTTATCAGTCTCCCTTTCAGAAAAATCAGCGCCCATCAGCGCCTTGTCTGCGTCCTCAGCGTTCCTCAGACTCTCCATATTTCAAGCGGCTAAAGTCCTGCGCGAATTTCACCAAATCATCCCACGTCTGCACACGGGCGATGTGCCAGCCTTCTTGTTGTGCGCGCACAAGGTCGGGATTTTTCTCAATCGGCATGTAAAGGTTGAGCACCATCGTCCCGCCGCCGCGCGCGTTCTTCAGCGCCATGGCCGCAATCTCCCAGCCGCTGGTGTTGCGCTCGTCTTTGTCAAACAGCGTCGTTACCCCATCGTCCGAGATGATGAGGATGTGCGTGGGCCGGTCGCCGGGTTTGCGCTCGGCAAACGTGTCGCGCAGGATGTGAATAGGAAAGGCCGTAGCCCCACCGAGGTAGCCGGTGAGGATACGCAGGATGGCGGTCTCGTCGCGCACGAAGCTTTCGGTTTTGGTAAATTGATTCGCCCCGCTCCATAGCGTGGCCTGCACGCGCGCACCGGTGCGCAACGCGGAGAGCGCGATGATGGCCCCGGCCAGTGTGAGGAACGACGTGCTGTATTGCGGATTGGGCATCGAGCCGGAGCAATCCACATACAAATCCAAATCAAGCGGCTCCTTCTCCGGCTCGTGGCCGGGGCTTTCGCCCCACACGCGCTGTACCGTCGTCAGCCCGGGCACGATGCGCGGGCTGCGCGTCACCGACTCCAGCCAATCCGCCTCGCTCAGCGGCGAGCCGAAGTCCCACGCCTCGAGACCTTCGGGCAATGGATCGGTGGACCTTGGGAGCTTGCGTTCGGGAAATGGAATGAGATAGGGGATGGCGCGCTCGCGATAGTAGCGCACGGCGATGTCGTGATCATCGAGCTTGAGACCGAGGGCGCGCAGGATTTGGCCGTACTCAAATGGCTCGCGCGCCTGCCCGCGCCCGCCACCCGCTGCAGTGGAGGCTGAGGGCTTCGCGTGACCATCGGCGCCTTCAGCCGCTTCCATTTCGTCAAGGCCCGATAGCTCTGGATCATACGCCGGATGCACCGCGCCTTCGCGCTCGCCGTCTTCGATATCCACCAGCCCGCCAGGGAAGCCGCCCGGCCCGGCGTTCTCCATATCGCGCCAGCTTGTCTGCCACTTCGCTGTCTGACTCTTTTCATCCAGTAGATACGGCAGACACAGCGCCGCGAACTTGCCCGCGCCGTCGAGCCAATCGCGCGCGTAATGCCGCACCAATCGCGCGCCCAGGTGCGCATCGCCTTCCAGTTGTTCATCGTTGATCGCGCCGGCCAGTGCGCCACGCGTTTCGCTCCATAGGATTTCGTAGATGCGCATGTACAACTGCCACAGCCGGTCGGACGCCCCCACGCCGAGCGCGCGATAGACCTCCACCATGCGCAGGCCGTTGCTGCGTTGCAAGCGGTCGTTGAGCAGCAGGTCGGCGTACAGGTTGCCGACCATCCCGGCGAGATGCTCCTTGGTCGGCAGGCCCCAGCGCATACGGGCAATCATGCGAGCGTTGTCGGTCAGGTCAGCGGGGCAATACACGTGATGGCCGATCTCGTGCGCGAGGATTTCAAGCGCGAAGGCATCGACCTTCAACTCGTGCACTTGCTTGAGATTGATGACAACGGCGTGATCGTCCAACCGGATCATGGCAAACGAGCTCGTCAGGCCTTCGGCCTTTGCTTCCTTATCAGTGAAGCACCACACCGGCTCGCGCAGTTTGGTGAACTTGCTCCAACATGCCAACGCGGCAGGCCACTGAGCCAGCCATTGATCGCGGAGGTTAGTTAGGTTCGACATTGAAAGCTAACTGCAAAGACGCGAAGACCGCAAAGAAACTCTTGGCGTAGCCGTCGCGTCCGTGCGAACAAGTTCGCCAGAGTCTTCGCGCTTCAATTTATCACCCAGGCAACGAGAAAGATGGAATGTGAAAGCGCCGTCGTTACCGCCAATGTGTGCGCGTTGGCGGCGTGGCTCGTGGTGTTCGCCAACTCGGCAAACTTCACACTTTGTCGGTGTGCTTGCACGTTGCCATCCTTGCCCAACGTGAATGGCGACTCCGGTTGCGTCGTCGGCACGCCGGACCTGCGGTGAAACGTCGCGCCGAACACATCGGCGACGAGCAGCCACGAGTCTTCACCGTCGGTCACGAGGAAGTGTTCGCCGGCGGCGGCCACGATGGGTGGGCGCAGGAACAATCCGCCGAAGCCGCGAAACGCGCCGACACGGGCAATACATTTCGGATTTTTGATTTCAGATTTTAGATTTGGGGTCGAGTCCGGATTGAGCCATGGGTCGGCGGCGAGGGCGTTGAGGGTGGCGGTCAGCGGCGCATCGCTGGCGGGCAGGCCGAGGGCCACGTGGGCGACGGCGGGCGGCAACTCGCGGCACAACGCCAATGCACTGGTGCGATAGTGCGCCATGCCCGCGCGCCACGCAGCGACCTGCCCGGCCTTGAGTAGCGTATCCACATCCGCGCAATGCTCGGCCAACTTCAGGATCAAACTCGCCCACTCATGCGGACGTGCACTGGCAGTGACGGCCAGGTTGTACAGCGCATTGGTCACCGACCCGGCCACCTCACGCGGCGATTCGGCGACGAAGCGTGCCAGCGCGGGCAACAATCTCTCCCAGCCTTGCGCCACAAACGGATAACGCGTGCTAGCGCCGAGCAAATCCGACGCCGTCAGCTCAAGCGCGAGGTCGTACAGCATATCGACGGTTTCCGGCACACGCTCCGGGGCCACGCGCGCCACGGCGTCCACCACCGGCGTGGCGGAGGCCGACAACACATCCGCAAACGCCGCCGGATTGAGGCGGGGATGCTGGCGCTTCGCCTCCGCGAACTTCGTGTTGAAGCGCGTGCGGTGCGTTTCGAGTTGTTGTGCGAAGGGGCCGGCGATCCGAGTGCTCATGCAGTCTACGATGCGTATTGCTAGCGCTACATCATGCGAATTTCAACCACCGCAGATAATTCGTATACCGCCGGTGCAGGTATTTCAACTTGAGCACGTCATCGTAGATGTGGCCGTACAGCTTGCGCCCCCCGCTCCACTGGCCGATGAGGCGTTCGATCTTCACCAGCCGCGCGCGCACCTCGGCTTCGCTTAGGCCGTCGAGGCCGGCTGCAAACTCCTCCTGCAAATCGCGCACTGGGTCGTCCTTATCCAAATTGAGCCGGTCGTACTCCGCGCAGGCGAGGTCGAACAGTTTGCGAATCCAGCCGATGCGGTCGGCGCGATAGACGCCGTGGCCCGGCTGCTCGAAGAACGGCGCGTCGAGGTCGGGCACCAGCTTGTCGTGCAACACGAACGGGACGATCTGCCGCAAATCTTCTAATTCAACTTCGCTATTGCCGCGAAAATAGGCCAACGCTTTGATGAAAATGAGCAACGTCATCAGCGAGCGCACGCTCAACCCATTCTTGGTCTGCGCGCCGAGGTCTTTCAACTTGTCTTTGCCGGTCTCCGTCGTGGCGATGCGACGCCAGTCGGCGCCCGCCAGCTTGGCCGTGTCCTTTGTTTTGTACTCCATCTGCTCGGCGGCCGGCTCAAAAAATTCGAACTGGCTGGCGAAGAATTCCAAACGCCGGCGCACCTCGGCGGGCAAGCTCACCGCCAGGATGGCCTTGTACATCTCATCCCATTCAGCCTGCGTGAAGATGATCTGCGGCGGCACCACTTCCTCGGGTTTGAGGCCTTGCTCAAGCCGGTCGAGCAAGTCGCCAAGGAAGCGCATGTTGAAGGCCAGTGCGCGTACGACGATATCAATCCGGTCACGCAGCGCCTCGATCACTTGATACGTTCCGCCGCCGAGGTCGTCGTTGGCGGTGAGATACCAAGCCGACTCGGGCGCTTCGTAAATCTGATCAAGCACCTCGGCGTAGTTGTCGGACATGAGGGTGAGCAGCGCGGATTGCGTGCGGGTGGGGATGCGATTGTACTCGTCAATGATCTTCACCCGCATGCTCAACCATTTGCGCCAGGCGATGCGGATGTTGTCCATGCTCTGCGCGCCGACCAGATCGGCGGGCAACGGGTTGCCGAGCAAATCCGCAATCGTCATCTGCGGCTGGCCGTGCTGCATGGCGCGCTTTACATCACGAATCGAGTATCCGCCCATCACCCCCATCAGAATAGCGCTGGCCGTCTTGCCGCGCCCCGGCCCGCCCACCAGCAAACAGCGTCGCCGCACGGCGAAGTTCAACAGCGGCATCAGCACAAAGCTCGAATAGCTTTGGCCTGAGGGCAGGTTCAATTTGGCCTTGCTGTCGCCGAGCACAAACGAGACGTTTGGCCCATCGTTGTATTCGATGTCGTAATGCGGGCTGACAATGGCGTTGTTGACGATCCAAAAATACGCTTGCCGAAGTTTCTCGTCGTGCGGGATCGCACCGGCGGCCGGTTGTTTCGCTGTGGCCGGGCCGCGATACAGGTCGGCGACATCGAAAGTTTTGGGCTGGGGGTTGGTGTGTGGATTAGTGGGCGCGGCTGAGATGTGTTTGGGATTGGGCATAGAGTGCTCGTCGGAAACGCTGCCGCAAGTCTAGCCAGGTGAACGGGCAAGTCAAGCCGGGATTGGTAGGGAACGAGTGTTACGCGTGAGAAAATCAAGCTGCTCGGCTTGCGCAACCTTTACAAGCGTGCTACCCTCCGCGTCTGAGATGTCGTTTCGCAACAATGCTACGCGCCTGCTCGACGCGCGCAATATCCCGTACGAGCTTTTCGAATTCTCAAAAGACAAACATTCCGCCGAAGAGACCGCCGCGCTGCTTGGCGTGCCTGAGAGTCACGTTTATAAGACGCTCGTCGTCCTGCGTGAGTCGGGCGACGTGTTGCACCCCGGTGGAGAAAGTAGCGGCACAAATCTCGTATTGGTGAAGGCC
>JBQTJD010000885.1:0-2611 GCA_052387475.1 Anaerolineales bacterium
CGATGATCCGACGACCTCGCAGGCCAATTCCAGCCTGCCGGCGTTCGAGTACGTGAGCAAGTTGATGGCGATGGATGAGCCGCACGCGGGCTTCAAAGTCTTTGTCGTCAACCGCAACACGGTGAACGATGAAGGCCGCACGGCTTTGACCAGCACGCGCATCGTGGCGCATATGGGCACGGGCGGCGTCAAGCGCTTTACCCAGTCCATGCACACGTTGATATTCGACCTGGTAGCGCCAAGCGGTCACTTTGTCCACGTGCAAGGAATGGCGGATACCTTCCTGGCCGGTTCGATCTGCCAACGCGATGCGCGCTCGAATGACGGCGACCCAAGCAATGATATCGGCCGCGCCGTGGTCGTGCTGCCGGGGAACGGCTGCGATATTAACTCGCTGTACGAGATCTGGCTGTTCAAGCTCGACATCGCCGGCAAGGCGACGGTGCTGGCGTCCACGGCGGCGTTTGACCCGATCACGGTACTGAACCCGAACGACCCCAACCAGTTGATCCTGACTCGGGACGCCTTTCCGCAGTGGGGCGATCAGTTCGGCTGCAACCGCGAGGGCTATCACGGGCCGGTGTACTGGTATAACGCCGGCGGCCCGACGGTGTACAACACCGATGTGATGGGCAATCCGGGCGGCCCCGTCCGGCAGGAGATCAGCGCGCACAGCGGCATCGGCATCCCGATGTCCAGCGATATGACGCAGTTCAAATTCCACCGGGCGACGTGCGCGCCGGGGCTGGGGTTGAAAAACTAACGACAACGATTGCGGTTGATGTGAGCGATGAATCCGGGCATGCGACGAGCGTGCCCGGATTTTTTTACAGATGCCGCAAGTAGGCTTCGGGGTTGTTGAGGAAGGCGCGCATGAGGGTGACGTGCTCGAGCGACTCGTAGGCCACAGGCTGTATCGGCGCGGCGTCGAAACTAAAGATCACTGCGCCGGGGAAGGCGAGCAGGATGGGCGAGTGGGTGGCGATGATGAATTGCGCTCCGTCTTCCACCATTGATTTCAACATCGCCAGCAGCGCCAATTGCCGCGCAGGCGAGAGCGGGGCCTCCGGCTCGTCGAGCAAGTACAGCCCGCCGGGCACGAAGCGCGACTGAAACAGTTTGAGGAAACTTTCGCCGTGGCTCTGCGCGTCCAGCCCCTCGCCGTAGCGGCGTTGCAGGTCGGCCAGCTCTCGCGCGTGCGGCATCTTCGCCAGCCCTTTCGCCGTTTCCGAACGCCCGGTGTACTCGTCATCCACCGCCCGCAAATCGCGTTGCAGTTCGGCCTTTGATTCGTTCATGCGTTTGGCGTAGCCGAAGAAATCCTCCGCCCGAAGGAAGAAGCCCCGGCGCGTGCGCTTTGACCACGTCAGCCGCAGGTGCTGACCGAGTTCGCGCACGGCGCTTAGGTTGGGGTCGGCGTGCGCCTCGGCGCTGCCCACCGTGATCAGCCCGGCCGCGGCGGCGATGGCTTCGAGCAGCGTGCTCTTGCCCGAGCCGTTCTCCCCAACGAAGAACGTCACCGGCGCGGTGAACGCCAACTCGCCGAGCGTGCGAATGACGGGGATGGTGAACGGGAAGCGCGCGGCCTCAGCCGGCGGGCGGTAGGTGAGGGATTTCAGTAAAGGCATTTCAAGTATGGTCTGTCAAACCGCTTCGTGACATATCATTTTGCTGCTCAGTTACTGAGCTTAGTCAAGTCCTTCATAACTTCCTTTATAACATTTCGAATCCCCAGTGCTTTTCCAGTACAGTCCGCCAAATGAGCAACTAAGATTATCGCTTCCGTAAGCTGACGGCGCAGCACGCTCGCTTTGCGGTCAAAGAGATGGTCTTTTCCTTTGTGAGCCAGATTTCCCCTCAATTCGATGAGACGATCTAGTTTCTGACAAGCTTGTGTCGCCGATACCCGCGACCACTTCCAACGTGATGTGATATCAATTCCAAGATACCTCGCAAACAACTTGCGAATGTTTGAATTGCTTGGAGTATTTAGCCCTTCAATATCATGCATGAATCTGGCAAGCATTAGTTTCTTCCAGCCTTCCCCCGCCCATTGGTCTAGGTCGGGTGGCTTAGGCTTAGTGTCCAGCCAAGTTTGAGCTACGAAGTTGAAAGTTTCTCTCATAGTATCTGGGTTCAAAGCTTGGCCTAAGCGCGCTTCGAATTGTGCGATGAGTATGTTTTCAATGAATGTCTCCCCTGCTGTAACCGTGAGGATTATTCCGGCGCGCTTTAAGACCTCGAGATTGGGGTCACGTCGCGCTGACCAATCAACTACCAAATCATCGTAAGTGTTCAGTAGTGCCCGTACTCCATCTAATTCCCAACGCAGGTTCATTAATGCCGCCGGTGCCACCATATCCGGAGTAAGTGATTCGCGGCTAATTTTGATTGAACGAGTCATATGGTCGGCAACTCCTATACCGCGGCGACAGGCCGAACGTGGACTATTCGAGCCCTCGCCTCAGTCGAGCACCAACACCCCCCACGTGCGCGGGTCGCGGAGTTGGGCGTCTTTGGTGTTGGTCATCTGCGTCTCCTGCGCGGCGGTGTTGGCGGTGTCGTTGTCGTTCACGGCCAGCGTGAAGCCGAAGCCCTCGCCCGCGAACGG
>JBQTJD010000886.1:0-5816 GCA_052387475.1 Anaerolineales bacterium
CGGACGACCTCCCATAGAAGCAGCCCCCCGAACAGGATGCGGAACACGGCTACTGAGGCGGCGTCCACCGGCGACGACAGGTATTCAGCCCAGTCTTGGAGAGGAGGCGGCCAAGAGATGCGCTTCAACTGGGCCGGGTGCGTTGTGATGAGGCCAGGCAGGGTCATGGTTGTGCTTTTCGTCACGGATAGAAACGTCGACAGCAGACGAAAGAGTCACGCGCAGGACAACGGGATGGTTGAGCTTATCGTCAAACCGATGGGTTGGTGTTTGTCAGGGCTGTAGAGCGAAATCCGAGATCACAGCCTGAAGCTTGCTATGGGCTGGGAGTACATAGCCAATCCACAAGGCTCGCTCGCCTGATGGGAGTTTGACCGGATCGCCAACGAGTTGACCGTTCAGAGAGACCGTCAGCCTGCCGGTCTGTATGGTGAGCACCACATCCTGCTTCGTTCCGAAATCAATCGGGGCCAGGCGTTGGGTGGCTTGTTGATCACCGCTCACACTCATTTGGATGGCGGACACACCCGGCGAGCTTTGAGAGTATGAAAGGAAGCCGCCCGTATAGATGGACACTGGATCACGGCGGATCACGCCAAAAGTCAAGAGAGCGGTTTTGTTCGAGCGGACTTGCAGGCGATCCATTTGGATGGTGAAACGAACCATTCCATCAGTAGGGATAGACCTATAGATGCCGCGCTGCTGATCCAGGCTGGGTACGTAATCCATGTGCAGTTGGCCATCTTGAGTTTTTAGGCCCCACTCTGCCAGTTCCCAACAGTTGTTGGAGGCCGTCGGCTGGAGATTAGGGGGATAAGGCGTCCAGAACTGAGAGTCAAGACACTCAAACAGTGACGAGGCTGCTGGCTCGAGGGTGTTGGGAAGAAGTGTGGGTAGCGGAGGTGGCGTGACCGCAGTTGACTCGATGGCCTGAACGACGGGGGCCAGCATGGCCGGGGCGACGGCGGTTACGGCTATGGCCTCGACGGTAGCTGTGGGGGGACGGGTGAGCAACGTCATAATGAACGGGCTGCTCAACGCCGTGGCGATGACGGTGGCCATCGCGCCAATAAGAGAGGCCAACACTACAGAATCAATTCTCTTTGCGGGTTTCTTTTCAGCCTCCGGATCGGCTGGGGACGAAGAGGAGGGGGAATCGGACATGGCGCGCTTTTCTCGTTGTGATATTCAACGTATCAAATGGAAAAAGGAGTCGCACTCCGGGCCAGAATAGGCAGAGGTAATTTAGGCCATCGGGGATTACTCAAACCGGAACCCCCACACGGCCACGGATTTCTTGAGCATGTGTGGATTGTACGCCCGTTTACTCATGGATGTTACCCAGAGCGGGCGATTTTAGGTGACTTTCACTGGCTACGCATCTATGAAAGTCTGGACGCACTCAGCCGGTGAAAGTCACCTGTGCGTAAGGTAAGTTACTCATAGCGGAAGCGCCACACCCCAACGGCGAAGAACAACGTGGCGAAGCCAGCCAGCACACTGGCCTCCAGCAATACGCCGCCCACATCCTGCCCGCGCAGCACGATGTCGAGCAGGCCCTGCATCGCCCATTTGGTCGGGATGACGTTGACGGCTGTGCGCACCGCGTCGGGGAACAACTCAATCGGGTACCAGCAGCCGCCGAACAGCGCCATCACCATCCCCAGCATGATGCTCAGGCCCGTCGCCTGCCCTTCGCTTTTGACGAACGTTCCGAGTGTCGTGCCGAGCGCGGCAGCGGCCAGCGCCGAGGTGACGAGCATAAGGGCGAGCGCGGCGGGGGCGCTCCCCCAGTTGAGGCGCATGACGAAGATGCCGAACAACACCAGCAGCGTCATCTGCGCCAACGCGATGATCACTTGCCCACCCAGCGTGCCCAGCAAATATGTCGCCCGCTCGGTGGGCGTGGTGAACAACCGGCGCAGCGTGCCCTGCTGTCGCTCGAAGGCGAACAACCCGGAGATGCCGATGAGGGGGATGAAGACCCACGTGATGAGTTGCCCGGCGGAGGTATTCGCGGCGGGATCGTACTGCACACGGTCGGGCGTGGCAGCGCGGGTCACCTCGAGCTGGTCGGGCGCATCGGCGAGCAACGCTTGCGCCTGCGCGCGGGCCTCGTCGAGATAGCGTTGCCGCTCGGCCTCATCCGCGAATGGGCGGATGCGCTCGGCCTCTGCGGCGCTTTGCAACGCGGTCGTGTTCGCCAACCCCACTGCGCCCGCTGCGGCGAGGATGGCGCGCTCGGCCGCTTGCGCATTCAAATCGTTTGGTTGGGTCTTGAGTTCGAGTTTGAGTCCGTCCGCAAAATTATTTGGGATGATGAGCCAGGCGGAAGCGTTGTTGTCACCGAATTCATTCTCGGCTTCCGCGCGTGTCAGTGTGTCCACGCTCACCGTCTCCGATTTCTCCAACGCAGCCAGCAGGTCGGCGGCGAGTGGGTTGCTCGCTTCATCGGTGACCAGCAGCCGGAGGCGGCGGTCAACGTCTTCACCGCCGGTGAACCCGCCACCAAGGATGAAGGTGAAGACCAACGGCAGGATGAGGAAGAATAGCCACTCACTCCGGCTGGCGAAGCGGACGAGGATGTCTTTCCAGGCAATCGCAATAATCTTGTTCATCTTGCTTTACCGCAAAGAACGCAAAGAAAAACTTTGCGCGCTTTGCGCCCTTTGCGGTTCAAATCATTTCTGCGTCAATCCCTGCCGGCGGAACACGAACACCGCGACGGCGAACAACAGCGCGCCCATCACCAACAGCGCGACGAGGTTGGGAACAATGTCGGCCAACGTGTTGCCGCTGCCGAGCGAGGCGAAGCCATCAATCCCCCACTTGTTCGGCGTGAGGCTGGCGATCCAAGCCACCCAATCGGGCAGCGGCACGTTGGGGCCGAAGCTGCCGCCGAGGATGGCGAAGATGAGCATGAGGGCCGAACCCACGCTGCCCACCTGCGCGGGCGATTTGGAGAAGGCGGCTAGCAGCATCCCCCACCCGGTCGCCCCGATAGCCGATGCCAACACCAGCGCTACTACGCCAACCCAATCACCCCAGCGCACGCCGAACATCAGCGTCGTCGCCAGGATCAAAATCCCCACTTGCGCCGCGCCGGTGAGGAAGATGCCAAACACTTTGCCGCCCAGGACCTGCGCCGCCGAAGTTGGTGAAGTGAGCAGCCGCGACAGTGTGCCGCCGGTGCGCTCGGCCAGTAGCGTCGCGCCGCCGCGCCCGACGGTGTACATCAAAAACATCAGCGCCATAGCCGGGGCGAGGTAGGCCAGCACATCGAATTCCGGCTGCGCGTCAGCGCCAGCCACCTCACGTGTGAGGGTGATAGCGCCAGCCGTGTCCGTGGTCTGTCGCTGCGCGAATTCCTCCGCAGCGGCCTGCGCTTCTTGTGGTTGGAGGCGGCCCGAACGAATGAGTTGTTCGATGGTGACGCGACCCGTGACTGAGCGGGCTCGCACGCGGCTAAGAAATTCCTCGACGATGGCCTGCACCACGCCGGCGCTCAGTGGGCGTGCGGGATTGGCGTGGACTTCCACTTTCACGTTATCGGTTGAGCGCGCGAACACCGAATCTGTGAAGCCAGCGGGGATGATGACAGCGGCGGCGACTTCGTCATCGAGCACTTGCTGGCGCGCTTCCGTCGCATCGGTCAATGTCGTTGGCGCAATCAACTCCGCCAGATCCTCCGAAGCAAACAGGTCGGCGAGCGCGTTGCCCATCTGGTCGCCGTCGGCGTTCACAAGCACCACCGGGATTTCACTCAGCCCGCTGCCCGTATCACCCGAGAAGCGCCCGGTGACAAAGCCGAGGCCAAGTGTGAGCACGAACGGCGCGAGCAACATCAAGATCAACGCCGCCCGGTCGCGGAAGGCGAGGGTGAGGTCTTTGAGGCCGATCAACAGTATTTTCAGCATGATGAGTTATCGTGATGCGTAAAACGTGAAACGTGATTTGCTGTCATTCGCAGACTCTGTCCAGGGCCGAGATCTTGCCACGACCGAGCCTCACGTTTCACGTTTAGTCCCGCAGCGCCCTTCCGGTCAATTGGAGAAACACCGCTTCGAGGTTTGGCTCTTCGATATCCACCGAGCGCAAACGGAAGCCGCCCGCGTTGGCCTGACTGACGACGCTTCCCAACACCTCGGCGGCGGAGGGGGTGATGAGGGCCACGCTGTGGTCAGCGACGCTGGCTTGCAGCACGCCGGTCAGCGGGCGGAGCGCAGCGGCCAACGCCTCCGCGTTCTGGTCTTCGGCGATGTGCAGTTTCAAGGTTTGTTGCTCGCCCACTTGCCGTGTCAGTTCCGCTTGCGTGCCTAGCGCAATAAGCTGGCCGTGATCAATGATGCCCACCCGATCCGAAAGCTCCTGCGCCTCTTCCATGTAATGCGTGGTGTACAGCACGCTCATGCCCTGCCGATTGAGGTCTTTCACCATGTCGAGGATGGCGCGACGGCTCTGCGGATCAATGCCGACGGTCGGCTCATCCATGAACAACAGTCGCGGCTTGTGCAGCAAGCCCGCGCCGATGTTGACGCGCCGCTTCATGCCGCCGCTATACGTCTTCACCCGTTCGTTGGCGCGATCCTTCAATCCAATTTGATCGAGGACTTCATCCACGCGCTGTTTGAGCGCGCCGCCGTGCATGCCGTACATCCGCCCCCAAAAGTTGAGGTTCTCGCGTGCGCTCAGGTCTTCGTATAGGGCAATGTCCTGCGGCACCACACCGATAAGCTGGCGCACCGCCATCGGGTCTTTGGTCACCGAACGCCCGCCGATGCTGGCCTCGCCACTCGTCGGCTCGAACAGTGTCGAGAGCATGTTGATGGTGGTGGATTTGCCCGCGCCGTTGGGGCCGAGCAGGCTGAAGATTTCGCCCTCGCCAATGTGGAAGCTGATGTCCTTCACGGCTTGCGTGTTGCCGTAGTGCTTGACGAGGTTGTGGGCTTCGAGGATCGCCGACATAGTGAACTCCTAAATTGGGTACAGACAGCATACCGGCGACAGGTCATATTTCCCAGTGCCGAAAGTCACGAGCCGGTCACGCTTGAACCCGGCGCGTCCGCAGCCAGTACAAGCCGCAGCCGATGAGGATAGACGCGAGGATGCTCAAGAGTGAGTGCGGCCCGGGCGAGATCAGCCAATCCATCCTCGGCGCAATTTGGACGAAGCCGTCCACGGCCAGTGGATAGGCCAGGGCGCCGCTCACCGTGTGCAACAGCACCGCCGGCCAGACGGAGTTGGTCAGTAAACGCAGTTCGCCGTACACCAGCGCAAGGGCCAGTATCCCGACGAATGTCATCAAAAGGAAAGCCCACATGGGTAAGCTGGTGTACGCGGTGAGAACGGCCCGGTCGAGAAGAAACAAATAATACGGGAGGTGCCAGACCGCCCACACGACACCCACACCCAAGTGGTTGGCCCAATCACTCACCCCAAGGGCCTGCAGCCCCGGCGCGAGGTGGCCGCGCCAGGCAAACTCCTCAAAGATGTTTTTGATGAAGGCGGGCAGCAGCCCCATCGCGAGTGACGCCAGCAACGCGCTGAAGGTGAAATCGGGAAACGTGATCCAGCCGAACGCGCGGCCAATCAGCACCACCAGCGCGGCCACAACCGGATACAGCAACACGCTCGCGGCATACCACGCGGCGTTGCCCCTCAAGGCTGGCCGCAGCCCAAAATCCACCCAGCCGTCACCGCCGAGGGCGCGCAGCAGCAAGGCTGCGCTCAACGGCGCGATCAGCCACAGAAGCGTACCGAGCTGCTGGTCGGGCGGGTTGTTCATCGCTCGGTCCAGCCCATAACCCAGCCAGCCG
>JBQTJD010000887.1:0-9095 GCA_052387475.1 Anaerolineales bacterium
CTCTCGCCGGCCACGCCACCATCGCCCTGCAAAACGCGCAGCTCTACGAACAGCAGGCCCGCCACGTGCAGCGGCAGAAGCTGCTCGAACAGATCAGTTATTACTTTCAAGAGACGCTCAACCTCGACGTCCTCATCCCGCGCATCTTCAAGGAAGTCAACCAGGCCATCAACGCCGAGGGCCAATCGTTGTGGCTGCTCAGTGCGGATGGGCAAACCATCACCTGCCTCAACGCCACCGGGGCCGGGGCGCAAAGCGTCATTAACCTCACCGTGCCAGCCGATCGCAGCATTGTCGGCGACACGGTGCGGACGCAGGAGCCGCTGCTGATCGAGGACGCGCAACGCGATCCGCGCCTCAACCGCTCGGCGGATTCGAAGACCGGGTTGGTGACGCGCACCCTCATGTCGGTGCCGATGGTACGCGAGGGCGTCTCCCTCGGCGCGCTGCAAGCCATCAACAAACGTGGCGACGAGACGTTCACGCTGGATGATCTCTATCTCTTCACCAGCATCGCTAGCAGCGCCGCCATGGCGATTGAGAACGCGCGGTTGTATCGCGAGTTGCAGAACAGCTACGACCTGACGTTGTACGCGATGACGGCCGCCCTCGACCTGCGCGACCGTGAGACCGAGGGTCACTCGCGCCGGGTGGTGGCGTACACGCTGCGACTCGCCCAGCAAATGCAGTTGGATGAGAAATACGTCGAGCACATCCGGCGCGGCGCACTATTGCACGACGTGGGCAAGATCGGCGTCCCCGACCGCGTGCTGCACAAGCCCGGCCCGCTCGACGCCGACGAACGCCGCATCATCGAGACCCACCCGCAGAAGGGCTACGACATGCTGCTCGGCATCGGGCCGCTGAACGAAGCGGTCAAGATCGTGCTGGCCCATCACGAAAAATGGGATGGCACCGGCTACCCGTTGGGGCTGAAAGGCGAAAGCATCCCATTGGGCGCGCGCCTGTTCGCCATCGCCGATGTCTTCGACGCGCTCACCTCCGAGCGCCCGTACCGCCAGCCGATGACGTATGAGGCTGCGCGCGAAGTGATCGGGCGCGAGATGGGCACGCACTTTAACCCGGCCGCCGTCGTCGCCTTCATGGCCATCCCGTTGGAGGAGTGGTTGCGGATTCGCGATGCGGTGATGGTCGAGGTGGGCCGCCGCCGGCAAGATCACGAGGCGCTGGTGCGGCGCGGGCGCACCGGTCTGCTCAACCCCAATCGCTTGCCCCCGGAGCAACGCTGACCCATGTGCCCGCACCTTTCATTGACGGCTCTCCCAACCGCATAAGCGCAGCGACGCTCGCGGTTGGGCCGGCCCTGGACGCCCGCGAGGACGCGGGCTATGAGCTTATCAACAAGGTATTGATCCATGTCCGAACCCTTGCCATTTTACGGCGGCCAGGCCGTCATCGAAGGTGTGATGATGCGGGGTCGCCACGCGCTCGCCATTGCGGCCCGCGCGCCCTCGGGTGAAATCGTGCTGAACGTTCAGCCGCTCAATCCCATCTATCGCAGCGCCATGAGCCGTCTGCCTTTTTTACGCGGCCTGCTCGGGTTGTGGGATGCGCTGGGCCTCGGCTGGCAAAGCCTCAACTGGTCGGCCAACGTCGCGACCGGTGAAGAGGAGAAAATCGAGGGGCCAGCGGCCTGGCTCACTATCGGCCTCACCGTCGTCATCGCTCTCGGCCTGTTTTCGTTCGGCCCGGCGGCGGCGGCCTTCTGGCTCGAAAACTCGCTCGGCCTGCCCTATTGGATCAGCGCGCTAATCGAGGGCGGTATTCAATTGGTGATCCTCGTCGCGTACTTGTGGGCTATTGGGCAACTGCCTGACGTGCGGCGCGTGTTTGGCTATCATGGCGCCGAGCACAAGACCATCAACGCCTTCGAAGCCGGCGCAGAACTGTCTCCGACTTCGGTGGCCCGCTTCCCGTTGGAGCATCCACGCTGTGGCACGGCCTTTCTGTTGACCGTCGCGCTCTTTTCAATTTTCCTGTTTGCGCTGCTCGGCCCGCTGCCGCTCGTCGAGCGTATCCTCTCACGGCTGGTACTCATTCCGCTGGTCGCCGCCATCGCTTTTGAGTATCAGCGCTTTACCGCGCGCCACATCGGCAATCCCCTCATCCGCCTCCTTATCACCCCCAGCCTGGCGCTGCAACGCCTCACCACCCGCGAACCGGATGAGGGAATGCTCGAGGTCGCCATCGCCGCCTTCAACGCCATGCGCCAACGCGAGTCGAGTAGCCAAGTAGTCGCGTAGTCGGGTGGTCGTCCGAATACCGACTACTTGACCACATAACTGCAAGACTACATGCCGCTTTCGTTGGAGCTTCACTCGCACACGTTCGCCTCGGCGGATTGTTTGATGCGACCGCGCGATATTGTGCAGGTGTGCGGTGAGCGCGGCATTGACCGGCTGGCCGTCACCGATCACAACACCATTCGCGGGGCGCTGGCCGTACAAGAGATTGCGCCGGAGTTGGTGATCGTGGGCGAGGAGATCATGACGACGCAGGGCGAGTTGTTGGCGTATTTCGTGCGCGAGGCCGTGCCGCCCGATCTGACCCCAGCGGAGACCGTCTCTCGTTTACGCGCACAAAGCGCCATCATCAGCGTCTCGCATCCGTTTGACCGGCTGCGCCAGGGCGCGTGGCGCGAAGCCGACCTGCACAAGCTCGTATCGCTCGTAGATGCGATTGAAGTTTTCAACGCGCGTTGCGTGTACGCCGAGGACAATGACCGCGCGGCAACCTTCGCACGTGAGCATAATTTGCCCGGCAGCATCGGCTCGGACGCGCATTCATTGCGGGAGTTGGGCCGCGCGCGCTTACTCGTCGATAAAGCGGACAGCGCAGCCGAACTGCGCGATGGTTTCCGGCGCGGCACGCCGGTCACGCGCCTATCGTCGCCCGCCATTCATCTCACCTCCACTTTTGCAAAATGGTGGAAGCGGCTCCGGGGGCATGTCTAACTATGGATCTCATCGTTGGTATTTTGCTTTCAGCTTTTCTCGGCCTGGCGCCCATGGCGCTGTATGCGGTTGTGATCACGTGGTTTGACCGCTACGAGCGCGAGCCGTTGTGGTTGATGATCGCCGTGTTCCTGTGGGGGGCGATCGTGGCGGCGGGTTCGGCCTTCATCCTCAACACCGTTTTTGGCATCAGCGTCTTCGCCCTCACCAACAGCGAGATCGCGGCCAACTTCGGCGCGGCCGTCATCTCTGCGCCGATTGTGGAAGAGACGGTGAAGGGCGCGGCAGTGCTGGGCGTGTATCTCTATTTCCGCCACGAGTTTGATTCGCTGCTGGACGGCATCCTCTATGGCAGCCTGGTCGGGTTCGGGTTCGCTGCCACCGAGAACGTGAACTACATCTTCTCCGGCTTCGCGGAGGCCGGCGTGGGAGGCGCGGTGCTCGTCACCTTTATTCGCGCCATCGGCATCGCCTTCCTGCATGCCTCGCTCACGGCTTGTACGGGAATAGGTTTCGCGGTGCTGCGCCTCAACAGCGCGAGCTGGCGCTTTCTCGCGCCGTTCATCGGCTATGGCGCGGCGATTTTCTTTCACGCCCTGCACAACACGTTCGCCAGCCTGGGCGAGCCGCTGCTCTGTTTCCTCGGGCTGTTCCTCGATTGGGTCGGCTTCTTCGGCCTGTTCATCTTCATCTTGTATTTGGTCTGGCGTGAGGGGCACATCATGCGCGATCACTTGCGCGACGAAGTGGCGCGGGGCACCCTCACTGGCGCACAGTATGAAACAGCGTGCTCGCTGACCGGCCAGTTTGCCGCGCGCTGGGGGCCGCTGCTTAGCAGCGGGGGCCTGTTGGGTGGGGATTGGGGCCGAGCCGGGAAGTTTTACGACTTGCTCGGCGAACTGGCCTTCAAGAAATACCAGCTCGCGCAGCGTGGTGTCCACAAAGAGAGCGCCACGCCGCTGCGCATCGAGCAACTGCGCGGACAGATCGCGGCACTGGCTCCAGGCACAGGGTGAACCACGAAGGTTTTCGCTTTGTATTCTGCGTGCGCTCTGTAGTTCGAAAGAGTCTGTATGGTAAAATCCGCCCGCTTCCAATGAAATGTGAAGCCGCCCCTGTAGCTCAGTGGATAGAGCGCTACCCTCCGGAGGTAGATGCCCGTGTTCGAGTCACGGCAGGGGCACACACCCGCAACGCAATCGGCCCGACACAAAGTCGGGCCGATTTTGTCTTGGCCGAAAGAAGACGGGCCACCGGCCCGTCTCTACATTCGGATCATGGTAGGCGAGGTCGCCTCCGCAAGGCCTATGACGTTGCGCCGGCCCCAAACTCCGGCACGTGCGCATTGAGGTGTTCGAGCAGCGCTTCAAAATCCGTCGTCTCCAACTCGGCGCCGTTCTCCCAGCGCATCTTCTCCGCCGAAAGAAACGCAGCATCGCGCCCGCCGAGCAGGGCTGTCGGTGACGTGGCCTCCTTCGCCGGGCGCAAATCGTAAAAAGGGAAGCGCGCCTTGAGCGCCTCGGCTTGTTGCGGCGGAACGAACGCATATAGGCTGGCGCTGGCCGCTCGACCGGCGTCATCCTGCGTCAGCCGCATCGCACAACAAAAGTGACCGCGCGGCACGCGACCACCGCGTCGTTCTTTGATCTGAAAACGCCAGCGCCAGAAATTGACTTTGTGGCTGAGATCAAATACCAGCGGCAGGCCCTTTTCATGAAGCTTCAAAGTTGAGCCTTGCAATTCCACCGCGCGGCCGCTCGGCCAACGCTGCATGAGCTGCTGTTCTCCCCACCGCCCCCAGACTTGTGAGAGCAACAAAGTCACGACGAGCCAGGGCAGCCACACCCAGGTCGCTCCGCCCAGCAGGGTGGAAAATAGCCAGGCGCCGGCCACAAAGATCACAATCGTAGCAATGAGCCACCATGCCAATGCGGCCAGACGTACACCAATGTGAAAGCGATCAACGGGCAGCGTCCGGGCGGTCATGTCGATTGGCCACTATCCAACGCTGCCAGGGCAGCGCTATCGCGTTCCCAGACCAGCACATCATCCAAAATCTCTGCGGCGGTGCGCCCGCTCTGGTTGGAGACAGCCCGCGCTAAATCCGCGCGGAAGGAAGTGCTCAGGTCGAGGTTGGTGGCGGCCTGATGAAGGCGCATTGCCACGACGGCATCGGCGATGGCCAGCCGCGTCTCGGCCCGGTCGAGGTCCTCGTAAAAGAACGCCGCGCTGGTGTACATCCGCTGGCGATGGAACTGAGCCTTGAGCAGGTTGATCAGCGCCTGAGCCTGCGCGGCCTTAAGCGCTTTCGGCGCGTGCTCGCTGAGTAATTGCGCCTCAGTGATCTGGCCGAGCCGCACGCGCAGATAATTCTCCCGGAGCTTCCAGGCTTCGACGCCCATCGATTGCGCGGTGACGAAGTACATGTCGTCCAGCCGATTGGCCAAATGATCCATCGCGTCGCGCAGGTCGCCACGCCAGCGGGCGAGTTCCTGCGCGCTGTTCCACGCCGTGTAGTCGAGTACGGTGATTTCGCTCGTGGGCGGATGATCGCGCAGGTCACGCCCGAGCGTGGTCACTTCGTAGCCCGCGGCCACTGCTTCGTAGGCCAGCAGCCAGCGCAGGAAGTGTTCTTCGCCCAGGTGGTGATAGCCAAAGGTCTCGCCCTCAATCCCTAACAACAGCAGCCGGGGGTAATTTTTCTTGAGCGGGGCCAGCACGTTGCGCGCCCAGCGCCCCGCCCCACCCAGAGTTTGCACGCTGAAGGCCACCTGGTTCGAGAGATTGTCATCGCGCACAAAAACCGCGATGCGATCACCCGAGGGCAGCTTCACCCAGTACGGGCCGCCGCCCTCATGCGCGCCTTCCACTTGCGCCTGCCCGAGGATGGTGAACTTAAGGCCGTTGTCATGCAGCACTTGCAGTGTGTTGAGCGTGACGCCAAGCTCCGGCAGCCACATCCCTTCCGCCGGGCGGCCAAAGCGATGTTCAAAGGTGATCAACCCCCACTTCACCAACAGTTGTTGATCGCGTGGGTTGCACAGCGGCAGGATGGCATGGTGCGTGGGCTGAGCCAGCGCGTTGCCGACGCCCCAGTGCTCACTGTGTTTTTTGTCGGCGGCGATGATCCGGGCATAGGTCTCGGGCGCGTGGTGCTCCAGCCAGCGGCTGAGCGCGCTGCCGATGTTGAAGGACATCACATCGAAATTGCCCAGGCTGGCGTTGGGGGTGTAACACGTGACGGCGGCCTTTTCATTGAAGTTCTTATACGGTTCGGCCCCGGCTTCCGTGGCCAGGTCATCGTCAACAAAGGGGTTGCCGCGCTGAGGTTGATAAAAATGACCGTGAATGCAGAAGTAATGCTCAGCCATAATGCACCTGAGTCATAATCCCTAATCCCTCTGTGCGTAGCGGGATCAGGGGTGAGGGATTAGCGTCCGTACAGCTCCGTCAAATCACCCAGCCGGTCGAGCGTGGCGCGAGTGAGCTGATTTTCCTGCAATCGCCACGACCAGTTGCCCGATGACGTGCCGGGCGTGTTCATGCGCGCCGCGCTGCCCAAATCCAGCACATCCTGCACCGGCACAATGGTGTAATCGGCGATCGAGGACCAGGCCAGCCGGATGAGGTCCCACGTAATATCGCGCCCATCGCGCCCGAGGTAGCGCCGCACGAAATCGCGCTCGCCCTCGGTGATGGCGGTGTACCAGCCGCGCGTCGTGTCGTTGTCGTGCGTGCCAGTGTACACCACCGTATTCCGCGTCTCGTAGGTATGCGGCAGGAAGCGGTCCTCGGTCGCGCCGCCAAACGCAAATTGCAGCACCCGCATCCCGGGCAAGTTGAACCGCGTGCGCAGCGCATCCACCTCCGGCGTAATGATGCCGAGGTCTTCGGCGATGATGGGGATGTCGCCGAGGGCGGCCTGCAACGCGACAAACAGATCAGCCTCCGGCCCTTTCACCCATTGCCCAACTTCGGCGGTGGGCATCCCGGCCGGAATCTCCCAGTACGCTTCAAAGCCACGGAAGTGATCAACGCGGATCAAATCCACTTGCGCCCGCATCGCCCGCATCCGCTCAATCCACCACACGTAGCCCGTGTGCTTGAGCGCGGCCCAATCATACAGCGGGTTGCCCCACAATTGGCCGGTGGCGCTGAAGTAATCGGGCGGCACGCCCGCCACAAATTTCGGCTTGCGGTCGGCCTCGAGTTGAAACAGATCGGGATTGGCCCAGACATCGGATGAATCCGATGAGACGAAGATCGGCACATCGCCGATGAGCCGGATGCCTTTGTCGTTGGCATACTGCTTCAGCGACAGCCACTGCCGGAAGAATAGAAACTGGCGGAACTTATGCAGGCCGATTCGGTCGGAGTGCTGCGTGCGCGCATCGGCGAGGGTGGCCGCTTCGCGCGTGCGGGCCGGCAAATCCCATTCCAGCCAGCTCACGCCGTCGTGCGCGTCCTTCACCGCCATGAACAGTGCGAAGTCATCGAGCCAGGCCGCTTGCGACTGACAGAAGTCGTCAAACTCCGCTTTCAAGTGCGAGGCCGCGCCCGATTGAAAGTTATCCCACGCCTTTGAGAGCAGTGCCACTTTGAACTCAATCACCGGGCCGAAGTCTACGTGTTGAGTGGGGAAGTTGAGGCCGGCGACATCATCGCGTTTGATCAAACCATCTTCAATTAAGCGATCCGGACTGATGAGGTATGGGTTGCCGGCGAAAGCGGAGAAGCACTGATACGGCGAGTCGCCATAGCCGGTGGGGCCGAGCGGCAGGATCTGCCACCATGTTTGTTTGGCGTGGGCAAGCGCTTCTACCCAGTGGTAGGCATTCGGTCCGAGGTCGCCGATGCCATACGGGCCGGGCAGCGAGGTGGGGTGCAACAGTAAACCAGCTGAACGATTGGAGACCGATGGAGCGGCGGTCATAGCTCAATGCTGATTCGATAACGGCTCCCCGGCCGTATAAGCGGCGCAACAACGGCTGCGCGCGCAACAGTAGTTGCGCCAGCGACGCTCGCGGTCGGGCAGATGCTGGACGCCCGCGAGGACGCGGGCTGCGAGCGCACTTTCACGGATTGAGTCATGCCTTCCTACCAAAAGGAAGTTTTTCGAGCTTGGCGCCATCCGGCAATCCCTGCGCGGGGAAATCTTCCGGGCTGATGCTCGGGCCGATGATGACGCCACGCCCGGCGACCACGCCAGCGGGGATTTGCGCGCTCTTGCCCACAGTAGTGATGCCAAGGTCAGTGGCGTTCGGATCAATCCGCCCGATGCGGGCATTGTGGCCGATGGTCGCGCCTTTATCGACGATGGCCCGCTCCACACGCGCGCCGCCTTCGATGGAGGCATCGGTGAGGATGATCGACTCGCGCACCACGGCCTCCGGCCCGACGTACACGCCCGGTGATAGCACACTGCGTTCCACAATCGCGCCGGGCGCGATGACCGACCCATCGGTGATCAAGCTGTCACGCACGGTCGCGCCGTGTTGGATTAGCACCGGCGGGCGTTCCTCCGAGCGGGTGTGTATGATCCACGTGCGGTCGTTGAGGTCAAGTAGCGGCGGGAACTTGATCAGATCCATGTGCGCGTGCCAGTACGAGTCAATCGTCCCGACGTCCACCCAATAACCCCCGAACGGATAGGCAAACACGCGCTGGCCGGTGTTGAGCATGTTGGGGATGAGGTCTTTGCCGAAGTCGTGCGCGGAGCCGGGCCGATGCAGGTCGGCCTGCAATTCGTGATCAAGCGCCTCCAGGTTAAAAATGTAAATGCCCATCGAGGCCAGTTGGCCGGGCGGGTTCTTGGGCTTCTCGACGAACTGGGTTACGCGATATTCGCCATCGGTGGCGAGGATGCCCATGCGGGTGGCCTCCTCCAGCGAGACGTGCAAGGTGGCGATGGTGAGATCGGCTTCTTTCTCTTGATGATAAGCCAGCATCTCGGCATAGTTCATCTGGTAGATGTGGTCGCCGCCAAGCACCAGCACAAAATCGGGGCGGCCTTCTTTGAGGAAAGTGAAGTTCTGCTGGATAGCGTCCGCCGTGCCCGCGTACCAATCCGTATCCGCCCGTCCTTTGTAAGGTTGATAAATGCGGACGCCGCCGGTAAAG
>JBQTJD010000888.1:0-4248 GCA_052387475.1 Anaerolineales bacterium
AGCGGCAGCGCCACATTAGCGAGCACGCTGCGCCAGGGCATGAGGTTGGCCTTTTGAAAGACCAGGCTGATGCGGTTGCTCGGCCCGGTCAGCGGCGCGGGCGCAAGCAGAGCTTGCGCTTCGGAACCGCGCAACATTAGTTGCGACCTGTTCCGCTCTCTCTCGCCGCTTTGCGGCGCGTCACCCAGCAACACGCGGCCCTCGGTCGGCGGCAACAGACCGGCCAGCACTTTCAGCAGCGTGCTCTTGCCGCACCCACTTGGCCCGATAACGCACACGAACTCCTGCGGTTGCACGGCGAAGCTCACGCCTTCCAGCGCGCGCAGACCGCTTTCGCCGTTTGGATATGTGAACGCGAGGTCTTCAACTGAGAGGGATGTCACATCAGGTGCAGGGGAGCGGGGAGTAGGGGTGATCGTCTTCACCCCTGCTCCCTTGCCCAAGTCACGGCACAAACTCATTCGTGAACGCGGCGTTCACATCGGCTGGGGCCTTGAGCAGGCCGCCACTCACAAGCGTGGCGTTCATCGTCTCCCACGCTTTCACGTCCGTCCATCCCAGATGGTCTGTTTTCCACAACTCAATCGTGGCAGCCAGCACTTGCTTCTCTACTGCATCGTCTTTCAGCGCATCGGGTGCGTACTTTTTTGCAATCGTGTATGCGTCGTCGGGATTGGCAATGACATCTTGCGTACCACGCAACACGGCGCGGACGAAGGCCCGCACCAGCTCCGGATCAGCCTTCACTGTCTCTTCGTTTGAGAGCAGGCCGTTGGCCGCCAGCGCCGCGTAATCGCTCACTTGAATCACGCTCAGCGCCTCGCCTTTGGCTGCCAGTCGGATCGGCTCGTTGTTGGAATATACAACAACCGCATCCACTTGCCCGGCGGTGAGGGCTTCAACTTGATTGAAGCCGATGGCAGAAATAATCACCTCTTCCGGTTGCAGCCCGGCTGCCGCCAGCAGCGCGCGCAACCCCACGAAGTTCGCGCCGTCGAGCGTCGGCACGCCGATGCGCTTGCCCTTCAAATCCGCCGGCGTCGTGATGCCCGACTCCGTTTTGGCGATGACGGCCACCGGGAACTTTTGAAACCACGCCATGACGTACACCACCGGCAGGCCTTGCGCGCGGGCCAGCAGCACCTGCTCACCGGAGACCACCGCGAACGGCAACTGGTTCGCGCCGACGAGCGCCACGCCATTGGTCTCGAACGAGTAATCAAACTCAACCGCGAGGCCGGCCTCAGCGAAGTAGCCCTTTTCGGCGGCGACGTAAAAGTTGGCGTACTGCACGCTGGGGATGAAGCCCATCGGCAGCCGGAGCGCGCGTAATGCGGTCGGCGTGGCCGCAGGTGCTGCGCAGGCGGCGACTATCAGGGCCAAAGCCAGCAAAATTATTCGTTTCATTTTCTTCTCCTTTTTCGAACCACAAAGCACACAAAGAACACAAAAGGATCGCCAAATATTTTTGTTTTCTTGGTGAACTTGGTGTGCTTCCCGGTTCAATTCAACGTTTCCATTTGAGCAACGCGGTCTCCATCAGGGCCACACTGCCGTACAGACTCAGCGCCAGCGTGACGAGCGCGCCGACGGCCACGAAGACCAGCGCGGTGTCATATTGCCCGCGCCCCACGCTCACGAGGAAACCCAGCCCGCGGTCCGCGCCGACGAACTCGCCCACCACCGCACCAATCACCGCCAGCGTCGCGCCGACCTTCAAACCGCCGAGCAAAATCGGCAGGGCGGCGGGCAGTTCGAGCTTGGCGAACATCTGCCAGCGCGTGGCGCGCAGTGACCGCATCAGATCGCGCAATTCCTGCGGCACGGAGCGCAAGCCGACGATGACGTTGACGAGGATGGGGAAGAAGACGATGAGCGCGGCGATGATGACTTTGGAAAGCATGCCCGGCCCGAGCCAGATGACGAGCAGCGGCGCAATGGCAACAACGGGCACGGCCTGTGACGCGACGAGGTACGGCGTGAGCGCGCGCTCTACTGCTGGAGATTTGGCTATCAGGTAGCCCAGTACGGCGGCAACGATCACGCCCAACGCCAGACCCGCGAGCACTTCACCCAATGTGATCGTCGTGTGGCGTAGCAGGCTGCCATCCATCACCGTCTCCACAAAACGCGCCCCCACTAGGCTAGGCGGCGGCAAGATGAAAGCGGGCAGGTTCGCCACGCGGGTGAGCGCCTCCCATAACAGCACCGCGCCGGGCAGTGATAGCAACGTCAACATCCAACGGGTGCTGCGCCGCACAGCGGCGAAAGAGAAGGCGGAACAGTAGTTCCGGCGCGAGGCGCTTCTCAAGCGCAAGCAGAGCTTGCGCCTGCGCCGCTGGCCGCGTGAGGGCTGGGTTGGTCTGGTTGGAAGAGTCATCGTCGCCATAAACAAAAGCCCCGAAGTCGAATCACTTCGGGGCAAAGCGAACGGAGTCAGTTCGGACGCCGAACCAACAAAAACGCCCGTTGACGCGCACAATACATGCACTAACAACGGGGCTGAACGGATGCTTTGCATCCGCCCTCACCTTCTTTCAATCCCGACTATACGGTCGGCTCCGGAGTTTCACCGGATCGTGCTGGTTTGCCGCAGTTGCAAACACTTTGCCATAGTTGCAAACACGCTCGCGGGCTGTACCGCCGATCGGGAGTAGAATCGCTCGCTCATCTGCGGCGGCGCACAGCGCCGCCCGAAGCATCGCGCAGCGATGCGACTCGCACCCTGCCCCGAAGATGTCGTATACAATTGCCAAAATTATAGCGTCACAACTATGAAATCTCAACTCCTTCAACGCATTCAGGGTCGTCAGGTGGTGGTGGGCATGGTCGGCCTGGGATATGCCGGCCTGCCGTTGGCCATTGAGTTCGCGCACTCCGGGCTACGAGTCATCGGTGTGGATGTGGACGCCGTGAAGGTCGCCTCCCTGACGCGCGGCGAAAGTTATGTGGGGGATGTGCCCTCCGCGCGGGTGGCCGAAGTGGTGAGGGCGGGCCGCCTGCACCCAACCACCGATTTCGCCGCCCTGCGCGAGGCCGATGCCATCATCGTCTGTGTGCCGACTCCACTGCGGAAAACGCGCGAGCCTGACCTGTCTTATATCGTCAGCGCGGCGGAGAGTTTGTTGCCGTATATCCAGCCTGACAAGCTGATTGTCCTGGAAAGTACCACCTATCCCGGCGCCACCGAAGAGATTTTTGGGCACCGGCTGAAGGAACGCGGCCTACGCGTAGGCGAGGATGTGTTTCTGGCCTTCTCGCCTGAGCGAGTGGACCCCGGCAACCAGCGTTTCAACATGCGTAACACCCCAAAAGTCGTGGGCGGATTGACGCCGGCCTGCACCGAAGTGACGGCAGCGCTGTACGCGTTGGCCGTGGATACGGTTGTGCCCCTCTCCTCCCCACGTGCGGCGGAGATGGTCAAGCTGCTTGAGAACACCTTTCGCGCAGTCAACATCGGGCTGGTGAACGAAGTGGCGCTGATGTGCGCCAAGCTCGGCGTGAATGTGTGGGAGGTGATTGACGCGGCGGCGACCAAGCCGTATGGCTTTATGAAGTTCACGCCGGGGCCGGGCATCGGCGGGCACTGCATCCCAGTGGACCCGCTCTACCTCTCATGGAAACTGAAGGCCTTGAATTACACCGCGCGCTTCATCGAACTGGCGGATGAGGTCAACGGCGAGATGCCGCAGCATGTGGTGGCCCTCGTCGCCGATGCGCTCAATGAAGATGGTAAGCCGTTGCGCGGGTCGCGCGTGCTCGTGCTCGGCGCCGCTTACAAACCCGACGTGGACGATGTGCGCGAATCTCCGGCGTTGGATGTGATGTTTGAGCTGCAACGTCGCCACGCGCTGGTGGGTTATCACGACCCCTACGTGCCGGCCTTGCGCTTGGGCGAGATGTCGATGCACTCGACGCCGCTGACGCCGGAGACATTACAAGCTGCCGATTGCGTCGTCCTCATCACCCCGCATACCGCCCTCGACCTGGTCTGCGTCGCCGAAAACGCTCGTGTGATCGTGGACACGCGGAATGCCATGGGTGGACGGCCAACGCGCGCGCGGCTGATCACGTTGTAAGGGTGATCCCGGCGCTTCTGGTACACTCTCGCACGATGACGCAATACCTGCCCATCATCATTGCTTCCGCCGTGCTGGCCTTTCTGGTCACCCCGGCGACGCGTTGGCTGGCCCGGCGCGTCGATATGGTCGATCAGCCTGGCATTCGCAAAGCGCATCGCTCGCCCAC
>JBQTJD010000889.1:0-1970 GCA_052387475.1 Anaerolineales bacterium
CCACCACTTGCAAGCCGCCGACGCTCTCGCCCACCACTTCAATCGGCGCGGATAGTTGAGGCGCGTTTTCGGCGGGCATGGCCCCGGGAGCAGCGGTGTATGCCACGCGCTCCGGGTTGTTGACGGCGTCGCGGTACTCGTCCCAGCCGATGCGCGTGAGGCGCCGGGCCTGCGCAGCCACTTCACTCTGGGCGCGTTCGGCCTGTTCGAACAGCACTGCGTTTTCAATCGCGATGGCGAGTTGGCCGGTGAGCGAGTCAAATGCGCCTGTGCTACTGCGGGTAAGCACGCCGTGCCGGTCGGCCTGCAGGTTGAGCACGCCCAGCAATCGGTCGCCGATGAGCAGCGGGATGGACAACTCGGCTTTGGTGTTGGGCAGCAATGGATTCGGGCGGAACGACGGGTTGGCAGCGGTGTCGGCGACCAGCACATCGCGGCGCTCCAGCACGGCAGCGCCGTTGAGGGAATTCATATCCACCGGCAACGAGTGATTGCGGCTCAGCAGCTCGCGGCCCGCCTCGCCAGTGACGGCTCGCAACACCAGCCGCGGCCCATTCTCATCCAATAGATAAATCTGCGCGTAATACAAATCGAAACGTGTGCGGATCAACTCGGCGGCTTGCGTGAGCAGTTGCTGCAAATCGCGTTGTTGCGACAGCGCGCGGCTGATTTCGGCGGTTAGACCGAGGTCGCGTGTGCGCGCTTCTAGCGAGACGCGGTTGGTCTGCAACTCGCGCGCCATATCGTTGAAAGCGCTGCCCACCTGCCCAACCTCGTCTTGGCTGCTGACGGTCACGCGCGCGGCCATATCGCCGGCGGCCAATTGCCGCGTGGCGTAGGTCAACTGTTGTAGCGGGCGGCTGATGGCGCGCATGACTCCCAGGCCGACCCAGAAAGCGATGACAATGGCTGCGATGGCAGCGGCGCCCGGCAATACAGTATTGAGGGTGTAGCGCCGAATGCGGTCCTGGAGGCCGACCTCCAACGCCTGTGAGGCCGCGTCGTAAAACGTCGCTTGCGATTGTTGTGTTTGTTCGGCCAATTGGTCGAAGTTCTGCGGTGTGAGAGTCATTCCGCCCATCATGTAGGCGTCCAGCACGGACAACAATTCATTCGTAGCGCCCAAATAACCGCGCAACGGCGAGTCGACCAGCGGGCGCATCTCACCCGAGGCGTTGGCTTGCAGGCCGGCGGTGATGTTCTTATCCAGCTCAGCCAGGTTGGCCCGCAGCAGCGTGCTGGCCGCGAGCAGTTGGGCCTGATCGGACGAGGTCAATGCCACTTCACTCACGAGCATGCGCTGACCTAACGTGCGAACTTGCGACAGCAGCGTCTGGCTTTCGGGCAGCTTGAGCACCACGGCATCCATCATGTAACGCGTATCAATCTCCGGGTCGAGGATCAAGTACGAAGTGTCCCCCACGTACCGGATCAGGCTCTGGACGCCGGCTTCCAGCAATTGATGCTCATCGCCGCTTTCGGAAAGGGTCAGCGTGTCGAATCGGGTTTTGATCCTCTCCCAGCGGCGCTGGATGTCGCCGGCCTGGGTCGTGACCTTTAGCGTGGTGGCATACCGAGCTTGTACCTCGTCCAGTTGCTGCAGGTGCTGTTCAATGCGTTCGCGCACCGACGTGAGTTGCGTCAGTGTCGCGTTTCCGTTGCGATAAGCGCGATCCAGCCGGGCATGGGCTTGCACCTCCTGCAACAGGCCTTGCAGCGGACGCAGATAATACGCGCCGTACAACTCGCTATAGCCAAACTGCTGTGTGCGGGCGATTTGGTCGGCCACGAAGGGATAAAACGCAGCCACCGGCAACACAAACAACAGGCTGATGAGGGTGAACTTCTGCGGATACGACAGGCGTGAGACGCGTTGATCGAGTAATGAGCCGATGATGGCGAAGGCCAGCACCAACACCGTACCTCCGGCCAGCGCGCTCACACCGAGCAAATTGATGGCGATTGAGCCG
>JBQTJD010000890.1:0-8882 GCA_052387475.1 Anaerolineales bacterium
TCACTGCCGGCGCGACCTTAGGCGGGCTGGCGTGGACGGTGACGGTGGGCTGGCGGCGCGAGCAGCGCGAGGCAGCATTGAGCAGCCTCGAACGGCGACGATTGGAGAATGAATTGGAGAAACAGCAGATTGAATTGGAACGGATGCGCACTGAAACGCGCAACCGAGAAGAAAGCTGAGGCAATATGGAAACAACGCTTATCCAACAAAAATGCGTCGCCTGCCGCAAAGACTCGCCGCGTGTCACGGAGGCGGAGATCGCCGAACTCAAGCCGCAAATCCCCGAGTGGACGCTGTTGGAGCGCGATGGCATTCCCCGATTGGAGCGCGTATTCAAGCTCGCCAGCTTCGCCGAGGCGGTGGCGTTCACCAACAAGGTTGCCGCCATTGCGGAAGAGGAAGACCATCACCCCGCTCTGCTCACCGAATGGGGTCGCGTGACGGTGACATGGTGGACGCACAAAATCCGCGGCCTGCACCGGAACGACTTCATCATGGCGGCGAAGACGGATGAGATTTTCGCATCGAATTCCGCGAATTGACATGCGGTGTTTCGCGTGGATTCGCGAAATTCGATGCAACAAAAAGACCTTCGAGCCAACGCCCGAAGGTCTTTTGATTCACGGTAGTCTCACCGCCGATTGCTGCCGGCGTTCGCATCGTACAGCGAGCGGAAGCCGCCGGGCTTCGCCTTCGGGCGACGGCGATTGTTGGTCGGCCCCCCGTGGCCGTAGGACGACGACAATGTCGGCGCAGACGCCGGCTGCCGCCTTGAATTCGAGTTCGCTGGGCGGCGTGGGTTGCGCTGTTGCGCGTGTCCGTTCCGCTCCGGCTGGCGCTCCGGAGCGGGCGCGCCGTAATTGAAGCCCTCAATGCGCCGGCGCTCAATCGGCGCGCCGAGGACTCTCTCAATGGCCCGCACCATCGCTTTATCTTCCTCCGTCGTCAGCGTGAAGGCATCGCCGGTCTTGGCCGCGCGGCCCGTGCGCCCGATACGATGCGTGTATGCGTCAGCCGTGTTGGGCATGTCGTAGTTGATGACGTGCGAGATGCTGGACACATCAATCCCCCGTGCGGCGATGTCGGTCGCCACCAGAATCTGCACCTTGCCCTCGCGGAAGCCCTCCATCGCCGCCTGCCGCCGGTTCTGGGAAAGGTTGCCCTGCAGCGACGCTACTGCAAGGCCTTCCTTCTTCAACTGTTTGGCCAGTCGTTCGGTACGATGTTTCGTGCGGGTGAAGATCAACACCGAGTCGGTGTCGGTATGTTTAAGTAATTCGAGCAGGAGTGCGGTCTTGAGATGCGGGGCCACAGGGTAAAGCGCATGCGCGACGGTATCCACGGGGGCCTGCTCGCCGACCTGCACTGTCACCGGGTCGCGCAACACGTCGTGCGCGAGTTTGCGCACATCCTCGGGCATGGTGGCTGAGAACAACAACGTCTGGCGCTGCTGCGGCACGTGCTTGAGGATGCGGCGGATGTCGGGCAGGAAGCCCATATCAAACATCTGGTCGGCCTCGTCGAGCACTAAAGTCTCCACGTGCGACAGGTTGATCTCGCGCTGGTTGATGAGGTCAAGCAAACGGCCCGGACAGGCGACGGCGATCTCCACTCCGGCGCGCCGCGCGTTGGTTTGCGGGCGCTGGCTCACGCCCCCGTAGAGCGTAACGCTGCGGGCGCGGGTATGCTGGCCCAACTCACGGAAGTCGTCGTTAATCTGCTCGGCCAGCTCGCGGGTGGGGCAGATGATGAGGGCGCGCACTTTGCCGCGCGCGCCGTCGGTGAGGCGGTGGAGGATGGGCAACGCAAAGGCCGCCGTCTTCCCGGTGCCGGTTTGGGCCAGACCCATCACATCGCGCCCGGCGAGAATGAGGGGGATGGTTTGTAGCTGAATGGGGGTCGGCTCGGCATAACCAGCCGTCTGCACACCCGCGGCTACGCGCGGATGCAGGTTGAACGAATTGAAGTTCACTGAGAGTCTTTCTTGGCTAAACGCACAGCCAAGTTACAACACTCAGCCCGTCTGCCACTAACAAAACAGACTGGAAGTTTACCATACACTGCCGAACATGGCTGCTGGCGTGGCGTTCCGCTGTGATTCCCTCTATAATCGCCGCGCTCAATCGGCACTCTAAAATCAGCCATCAAAAATCTTCAATGCCCTTACGCCTCAAACATCTCGAACTGCACGGTTACAAATCCTTCGCCAGCAAAACCGATTTTCTCTTCGGGGCCGGGGTCTCGGCCATCGTCGGGCCGAACGGCTCCGGTAAAAGCAACGTCGTGGACGGCATCCGCTGGGTGCTGGGTGAGCAGAGCTACAGCCTGTTGCGCGGCAAAAAAACCGAAGACATGATCTTCGCCGGCAGCGACCTGCGCCCGCGCTCCGGTCTGGCCCAGGTGACGCTGACGTTCGACAACGCCGACGGCTGGCTGCCGATTGATTACAGCGAAGTCGCCATCAGCCGGCGCGCGTACCGCGACGGCGAGAACGAATATCTCCTCAACGGCCAGCGGGTACGCTTGCGTGACATCGCCGAGATTTTGGCGAAGTGCGGGCTGGCCGAGCGCACCTACACCGTCATCGGGCAGGGTCTGATCGACACTGCGCTCTCGCTCAAAGCCGAGGAGCGCCGCGCACTGTTCGAGGAAGCCGCCGGCATCGGGCTGTACCGCCACAAGCGCGAGGACGCGCTGAAAAAAATCGACGCCACGCAGCGCAACCTCGACCGCGTGCTCGACATCCTCGAAGAGATCAAACCGCGCCTGCGCTCGCTCGAACGGCAGGCCGCCCGCGCGCGCGATTACAACTTCGTCAAAGAAGATTTGAAGTCGGTGCTCAAGCAATGGTACGGCTACCACTGGCATCGCGTCAGCGAGGAATTGGAAAAGCTCAAAGCCGAAGCCGAGTCGGCGGCGATTGAGTTGTTCGGCTTGCAGGCCAATCAGGAAAAGTATGATCGCGATATGGCGGCGTTGCGCGCCAGCGCGTCCACGCTACGCGTCAACGCCAGCCACTTGCGCGCGCAGTCGGATGCGCTGCGCAACGAGAGCGAGACCCTCACCCGCAACGTGGCCGTGGCCGATGAGCGGCTGCGCTCGCTCGCCGCACAACGTGAGAGTATGCTGGCCGACATCCCCGCGCTCGAACAACAATTGGCGGTGCAGGTGGAGCGTGTGGCGAACGTAAAGGCCGAAGCGACGCGGCTGGCTGCCGAAGCCGATAATGCGCAACGCCAGGTCAACACGGCTGAGGCCGCCCTCGCCAACCGCGAGACCGAGCGTGACAGCCTGCGCCAGCGCGAAGCAGACGCACGCCGCGCTCTGGCGCAAATCGATTCGGAGATCATCAATCTACAGGCCCGCCTCGGGCAGATGCACGAACGCCGCGAACGGCTGGCAGCCGCGCAAGCCGAGCAGCATGGTCTCGTGGAAGGTTTGGTGCAGGTGGAACGCGAAGCGCGCGCCAAAGTCGCCGAGGCCGGCGCACAATTGCAGGAACAGCAGCGTTTCCGGGCTCTGGCCGAGGCTGAACTCACCGCGCAGAACGCCGCCGTGCGCAGCGCCGAAGCCAAACGCGCCATCGCCATCGAATACGCCGCCGAGGCGCGCGCCCACGCTGAAGGGTTGCGGGCCAAGCAGGAAATCCTCGATCAGGCTCGCGCCGAACTGGTGGGCGTGCGCTCCGGGGCCAGAGCGCTGCTTGAGCGGCAGTTCCCCGCGCGGGGCGTGCTGGCAGAACTACTCCACGTCCCGGCGGAACTCGAAACCGCCATCAGCGCCGCGCTTGGTCTGCACCTCGAAGGCGTGGTGTTGAACAACCTCGATGAAGTGGAGGTCGCTCTCGACGCCCTTGGCGTCGAGAGCGGGCGCGCTGCTCTGCTGCCCTTGCAATCGATTGCAACGCGCGAGCCGTTGACGGTAGCGGAAGAGGCCGATGTGCTGGGCGTGGCGGCGCGCTGGTTGCAGGTGGAGGCCGCCGTGCAGCCGTTGATTGATGTGCTATTAGGGAACGTCATCGTCGTGCGCAGCCGGGCAGCCGCAAAGCGGATCGCGGCGGCCCTGCCGCGCGGCGCTTCGGTGGTCACACTCGCGGGTGAGGTCTTCACCGCCGAAGGGCCGGTGTACGCGGGCGGCGAGGCCTCGCCATCGATCCTGCAACAAGCACGCGAACGCCGCGACCTTTCGGCTGAGATTGCAGCGGCGGATGGCAAGATCATCGATCTCGAGGCGGGTCAGAACAAGGCCGCCGCCGCGGTGGAAACTTCGCTCGAAACACTCGTCGCCCATCAGGCGGCGCTGCGCGACGCGCAGGACGCCGAGCGCCGCGCCACCATCGCGCGCGACTCGGTGGCGCTGGAGGCCGAACGCGCCGCGCACGAGTTGCAGATTCGGCGCGAGCAATTGCGCGCCCTCGAGGCCGAGTCGGCACAGGTCGCCGCCGATGTCGAAGTCGGGCAACGGCGCCTGGCCGAACTCGACACCACCAAGCACGGCGCGGACGCCACCTTGCAATCCGCCTCACACTTGCTCGTCTCATTCAGCGCGGAAGAACTCGCCGCGCAACTGGCGCGCTGGCAGACAATGGTCACTGTGGCCGCGCGCGCCGTGCAGGATGCGGAAACGCGCGCGGGTGAACTTGCCCGCGCCAAAGCGGCCACCGCAGAAATTCTGGCCGACCGGCGGGAAAAGGTCTCCCGGCTCGAGTCGGAATCCACGCGGGTGACGGAGTCCATCACCGAGACACGCGCGCGCAGTGACTCGCTCGCAGCGCAACTCGAAGATATCCGCCGGCAATTACAACCGGCGCTGGCTCAACTCGCCGACCGGGAGGCCGAGCAGGCCAAAGTGGAAGCAGGTGATATGGAGGCGCGCGCGGTGTTGCACGCCGCCGAGCGCAAACACGGCGCGGTGCAACTCGACGCCACGCGCAAGAATGAAGAGTTGGAAGGCTTGCGTCGGCGCATCGAGGAAGATTTCGGACTGGTGGAGTTTGAGTACACCGAGTCGGTCACCGGCCCCACCCCGCTGCCGCTGGAGTCGCTGGTTGAGAAATTGGAGCGCGTCGACTCGTTGCCCGAGGGCGTGGAAGAGCAGCTCAATCGCAAGCGCGGGCAACTGCGTCGCATGGGCGCTATCAACCCCGACGCTGACCGTGAGTTCGTCGAGGTAAAAGAGCGCCATGAGTTTATGACTCAGCAAGTGGCTGACCTCAACGCCGCGAAGACGCAGTTGCAGGAAGTCATCACCGAGATGGATGTGCTGATGGAGCGCGAGTTCCGCAAGACGTTTGATGCGGTGGCGGTAGAGTTCCGCGAGACGTTCACTCGGCTGTTTGGCGGCGGCTGGGGCAAGCTTTTACTCACCGAGCCGGACAACGTCGCGCACAGCGGCGTGGATATTCAGTGCAAGCTGCCAGGCAAGAAGACGCAGGGCCTGGCCATGCTCTCCGGCGGCGAACGCGCGCTGACGGCGGCAGCGCTGGTCTTTGCGCTGTTGAAAGTCAGCAGCACCCCGTTCGTCGTGCTGGATGAAGTAGACGCGATGCTGGACGAGGCCAACGTGGGGCGCTACCGCGACATGCTTAACGAACTGTCGAGCCAGACGCAGTTCATCATCGTCACCCACAACCGCAACACCGTACAGGTGGCCGAGACCGTGTACGGCATCACCATGGGCGCGGACTCCGCCAGCCAGATGATCAGCCTGAAGCTGGACGGCGAGAAAGTAGCCAGCGCCCCAGCAGATGTGGAGAGGGTGAGGTGAAACACTGACGAGGATGAGAAGGCTGAGGGCACTGAAACGATCCGCGGCGACGGCCTGATGCCGTCGCTCGTCCGCAACCGCACACGCAATCAGCAAAACGTTGTCGCCCTCATCGATTACATCACCGAATAGGTGCAGTTTGAAAGGGAATTTCAGCGCAAAGAAGCAAAGGCGTGAAGCGGTATTTTCTTTGCGTCTTTGCATCCTCGCGCCTTTGCGTTAACTTCTGAACTACGCCATTCGTTGCTTGACCATGTTCGCTTCCCAAACACTCACCCGCCCCACCTTCACCGAAGCCGATGTACGCACGCTGGCCCGCGAGTTGTACGGTCTGACGCTCATCGCAGTCAGTGAGTTGAGCAGCTTTCAAGACCAGAACTTCAAAGTGACGGACGAAGCGGGTCATTCCTTTGTCTTCCGAGTGGATAACGCCGGCTGGCCGATGAGCGCATTGGAGATGCAGAACGCGGCGATGGCGCACATCCTCGCGCAAGCCGCGGCTTTTCCGATTGCGCGCCTTGTTCCGAGTGTGAATGGGGAAGCGATGCCCGCCGTGAATCGCGACGGCGTGATGTATCCAGTGCGCGTGTTCACTTTTCTGCCGGGGCGCATCCTTGCGCGTGCCGGTCAGATTTCGACCGAGTTGGCGCATGAATTGGGGCGCGTGGCCGGCACACTCTCGCGTCATCTAGCCGACTTCAATCACGCCGGCACCGAGCGCGTGAGCCAGTGGGATTTTCAGCACGCGCCGCAGGTAGTGCGCGGCTTTTTGCCGTTCGTCGCCGACGAGGCGTTGCGCTTCGACATCGAACGTACGCTGCACCGCTTCGAAGCCGAGTGCGGATCGCTATTGCCGCAACTCCGCAAGAGCATCGTGCATGGCGACCTCACCGGATACAACGTGCTGGTCGACCGCGCGCCGGGCGAGGACTGGCGCGTGAGCGGTGTGGTGGACTTTGGCGATATGACACGCTCATACACGCTGAGCGAACTCGCGGTCGTGCTGGCTGAGAGCGTGATGCCACGCAGTCCGCAGCCCCTCGCCACAGCCGCCGAATGTGTGCGCGCGTATCATCAACTCCATCCCCTCACCGAAGCCGAACTCGCCGCGCTCTTTCACTTCGTCTGCATCCGGCTATGCGTCACCCTCACCAGCGAGTGCCAGCAACTCCGCCTCGAGCCGGACAACGGCTACGTGCGCGAAGCCTTCGACCTTGACCAGCGCATGTTCCGCACGCTGCTCGGCATTCATCCAACGCATGCACACGCCACGTTCCGCCACGCGTGCGAATTGGAGCCGCATCCGCACAGCGCACAGATTCGACAGTGGCTGAGTGACCATCGTACTGAGTTCGCAAAAGTAGTGGATGTCCCGCTTGACCACTCGCTTGCGGTGCTTGACCTGACTCCCGCGAGTGATCTGTGGCGCGACGGCAACTGGCAATCGCCGGAAAAAACCCGGCGATTGCTGAGTGAACGTTTGCGCGGCGGAACCGGCCTCGGGCGTTACCGCGAAGCACGGCTCATGTATTCACAATCGAACAGCGCCGCCGAGCCGCGAACCGTGCACCTGGGCGTGGATGTGTTCGCGCCGGAGGGTACGCCGGTGTGCGCGCCGATGGATGGCGTGGTCGAGCGCATCGAACCAAATCGTATCGTCATTAAACACATCATAGGGGCGCGGCATGCCGTGCCCTTATGGACGGTGTACAGTGGCGTAACGCAGAGCGTTCAATCCGGCGCGCGAATCCAGCGTGGGCAAACGCTCGCCGTCATCGCCCCCACCGGCGCGGCGCAATCGTTGCCCGCCCACCTCCATTTTCAAATCGCGTGCGACGACCTGGCTGAGCACCCTGCCCTGATCCCATCCAGCGAGCGTGAGGTGTGGCAAAGCCTGTGTCCCGACCCGAATTTGATTTTGGGTTTCGGGGAGTTGCAACCTGCGCCGCACACGCCCGCCGCGCACGTGGCCGAGCGACGCTTCCGCACCATCCCGCGCTCGCAAGAGTTCTACTACGAACGCGCGCCGATGCAGATCGTGCGCGGCTGGCGGCAACATCTCATCGACGCCGATGGTCGCGCCTATCTCGACTGCATCAACAATGTCGCGCACGTTGGGCACAGCCACCCGCACGTAGTCGAGGCCGCCTACCGGCAGATGACGCGCCTCAACACCAACTCGCGCTTCTTGTATGACAGCATGATGAATTATTCAGAGCGGCTGCTGGCGCTCCTGCCTGACTCATTGCGGGTGGTGTTTTTTGTCTGCTCGGGCAGCGAGGCCAACGATTTGGCGCTGCGGCTGGCGCGTGCGTACACTGAGCAGCAGGATGTGATCGTCATTGACGGCGAATATCACGGCAACACCACCGCCACATACGAAATCAGCACCTCGCTGCTCGATAACCCCGCCGAGGGCAAGACCGCGCGCGAACACATCCATTTAGCGACGCAACCGAATCTCTTTCACGGCCCGTATCGTTTCGGTGACCCGCAGGCTAGCGCCAAGTATGCACAGTCGGTGCGCGAGTGCGTGGCGCGCATTGCGGCCAAAGGCCGCAAGCCCGCCGCCTTCTTCACTGAAGCGTTGCTCGGCTCATCGGGTGGCATTGATTTGCCCGAGGGGTATTTGCCCACCGCTTATCAACTTGTCCGAGAGGCCGGCGGTGTGTGCATCGCCGATGAAGTGCAAGTGGGTTTCGGGCGGGTGGGCACGCACTGGTGGGCGTTCGAGGCGCAGGGCGTCGTGCCCGATATCGTCACCATGGGCAAGCCGATGGGCAACGGGCATCCACTCTCCGCCGTCGTCACCACCCCGGCCATCGCCGAAGCGTTCGCGCGCGCGACGACCTACTTCAACACTTTCGGCGGCAACCCGGTGTCGTGTGAGGTCGGGTTAGCAGTGCTCGATGTGATGGAGGGCGAGGGTCTGCGAGCCAACGCGCTGGAAGTCGGGCGGTACTTCAAAGCGGCGCTGATGCAGTTGATGGTCAAGCATGCGATGATCGGCGCGGTATACGGGCTGGGGTTGTACATGGGTGTGGAGAAGGTGCGCGACCGCGCCACTGCCGAGCCGGCCACGGAGGAAGCGATGCGGGTCGCAGACCGCATGAAAC
>JBQTJD010000891.1:0-6526 GCA_052387475.1 Anaerolineales bacterium
ACTGTTGGCAAAAGTCGTCCACGGCACAGAACAATTCGACTAAACTGGTCATCGGAACTCCTTTGGCTAGCTGGTTGGTCGCAACCCCAGCTTACCCCAAGGAGTTCCTTATCCCGAACTGACGTTAATTAACTCTCGCGCGCTGCCGCCACCGCTTTTTGCGCGGCTTCGGCCAGGGAACTGGCCGTGATCAAATTCGCATCGGCCAGAATACGCCGGCCCTCTTCTTCGTTGGTGCCCACCAGCCGTACCACCATCGGTACGCCGACGCCAACTCCCTTCATGGCCGTGATGATACCGTTGGCGACTTCATCACAACGCGTGATACCGCCGAAGATGTTGATGAGGATCGCTTTGAGATTCGGCTCGGACATGATGATCTTGAGCGCCGCGGCAACTTTGTCGGCCCCCGCGCCGCCGCCGATGTCGAGGAAGTTGGCCGGGCTGCCGCCGAAGTGCTTGACGATGTCCATCGTGCCCATCGCCAGACCGGCGCCATTCACCAGACAGCCGATTTCCCCGCCCAGGTTCACGTAGCTCAGGCCGTACTTGCGGGCTTCGGTCTCCTGAGCCGACTCTTCGTCCAGGTCGCGCATCTCGGCTAAATCGGGATGGCGGAAGAGCGCGTTGTCGTCGAGCACGATCTTGCCGTCGAGCGCCACCAGTTGGCCGGCCCCGTTGATGACCAGCGGATTGATCTCGGCTAACGAAGCGTCGGTGTCGCGGTAGGTTCGGTAGAGGCCGGACAGAATCACCCCAAATGCCTTCCAGTGTTTGCGAGGCAGGTTAATGCTCAGAGCGATATTGCGGATTTCGTAATCGCGCAGCCCCATGATCGGGTCAATGTGCTCGCGGATGATAGCCTCGGGGTTGGACTTGGCGACCTCTTCAATCTCGATGCCGCCCTCAGCGGAGCAGATGATGACAGGCTTGCGGGCCGCCCGGTCATTGGTGATGCCGAGATAAATTTCCTTCTTGATATCGGCGGCCTCGTCCACCAGCACTTTGCGCACCGGCAGGCCTTTGATATTCATCGCCAGGATTTGTGCGGCCAGATCTTCGGCTTCTTGCGGGGATTTGGCCAGTTTGATGCCGCCGGCTTTACCGCGCCCGCCGACGAGCACCTGACTCTTGATGACAGCGCGTCCGCCCAGCTCAATACAGATATCACGCGCATCCTGCGCCGTGCTTGCCACGCGACCTTTGGGGATGGGAATGCCGCGTTGGGCAAACAACTGTTTCGACTGATATTCGTGAAGTTTCAAGGGGCCTCCATATCAGGCTTCAGGGGCATGGCCCAGGGAGGGCCGGGCAAAATTATACAACGGATGAAACAGAAACAAAGAAGCGGATTGAACGGAACGATTTCTTCCGTTCAATCCGCTTTAGAAATCCGTTCAATCCGTTGTCATGGCAACGGCGGGAAGCGCATCACGCGATGATTGCCCGAGTCCACCACATAGACATTGCCCTCAGCATCCACGTCAATGCCGGAGATGGTCGAGAACGTGGTGTTGTCCGCGCCGGGGTCGCCCCACGTGGTCACGAACTCGCCGGCCTCATTGAACACTAGCACGCGGAAGCCCTCAGGATCGGTGACGTAGATACGGCCTTTCGCGTCGGTGGCGATAAAGGGTTTGTTCTCCACCGAGGTGCCGTACCACGCCTTCAGTTTGATCTCGGTGTCGAACAGATACTCACTATCTACACCCTGTGGCCGGAAGCGTTGGATACGCTGGTTCCACGTGTCGGCCACGTACAGGCTGCCATCTTTATCGACCGTCAAACCCACCGGCTCGTCGAACAGGCCCGGCTCGAAGCCTTCCGAGCCGATGCTGGTGAGGCCGTTGCCGTCTTTATCGAACATGACCACACGTTTGTTGCCGGTGTCGGTGACGTACACGTTGCCCTGCGCGTCCACGGCGATATCGCGCGGGCCGTAAAACGAGTCGAACGCGCCATCCTGCCCAAACTTGCCCCACATGCGAAGGAAGCGTCCCTCGGCATCAAACTTCTGCACGCGATAGTTCCACGTATCCGACACATACACCGAACCATCTGGCCCGACCGCGATGCCCCACGGCTCGTTGAACGTGCCGCCCTCGGTGCCGGTGCCCTTCGCTACATCGCCGAAGCGGCCAAAGGTCAATACAAACAGTCCGTTCGCATCAAATTTCTGAACGCGATGGTTGAAGGTATCGGCCACATACACCGAACCATCCGGCCCGACCGCCACACCGCGCGGGGAGGTAAATTGCGCCTCACCCTGCCCCTGCACGCCAAAGACGAAATTGGCTTCGATGGTTTGGCGGGCGTCGAGATACGGATCTTTCTCGACTTCGACGGCGAGTTGAGTCGGGCCGACGCCGTAGCTCCAGATCTGCGCGGCGATGTCTTTGCGGACGTACAACTTCATGCGGTCAGCCATCGGCCACTGCGCCAGATCAAACGAACGGCCCGGATTGGCCTCGGCGGTGACGGTTTGATACAGCGTGTAATCGCGCGCCCACCAGATATTCCACAAGGCCTGGCGCATCTGCGGGTCACCCAGGCTGGTGAAGATGCGCTCGACGATGCTCTTGTCGTTGGGGAAGTAATCCTGCACCGGCCAGACCATGCGGATGTAGTCAAACCGATAGTAGCTATCGCCGAGGAGGGTCTCCACCCGGCTGGCATTCTTGTCGCTGGCGATGACGACCGGCACATCCTGCAACTGCGCGCGGCTGGGCGAGTCGCCGTAGAAGACCTGGTTCTTGAAGTTGCGCATATACCACGTCATCGGCCACGCCACCGGCGAATCGTAGGCCACTTTTAGTCCCAGACCGTCGGTCGTGCGCTCGGAGATGTCCTCGATCTGATCCATCACCGTCTTCACGCCACGCGCGCCATGGGCGTAGACCAGAAACTCGTTAGCGGAGTCGTAGTTGATGAAGGTGGCGATGAAGGCCGTGCGCGCCGTGACCAATGCCAGCAGACCAAAAACAGTGAGCGTCCCCAATCGCGCGACGTTGCCCCAGCCCAGTGGCCCGCCCAATCGATACAGGCCTGCCAGGCCGATGGCGACGACGACGAGCGCGGCGACAAAACCGCCGATGGCCGCCGCTGTCTGTATCTCGGCGCGCTCACCGGCTAGCGCGACATTGTTGCCGAGCAATTGCCCAACTGCACCCAGGGCGGCGACGAGGGTGAGCGGCAATAGCAGCGCCACCGCCCACGCGCCGCGTTCGCGGAAGCGCACCCAATTGAAAGAGTCAATCACCTGCCCGATGGCCCAGCCGCTGAGAAGAATCAGCGGCAGGCAGATGTGCGTCGTCAGCCACGGCATCTTTTCGCCGGCTACGCTGAACGCGCCCAGCGCCATCACGCTCCAATATCCGATGTACAGCAGCGCGGGGAACTGAAGCGGGGTTGAAGTCTTCGGTTGAGCTTGATCGGTCGTGAGCGCCGGCTCATTCTGAGCCGGGACGCGATTGAACCAGCGATAGAGGCCGAGGCCACCGGCGAACAGCGCGCCCAGCGCCGGCAGAAATTCGTACAGCGGCAGGTTGATGATGGCATAGTAATACCACGGCTGACTGCCGCGCCGCACGCCGTGCTGTTCCAGCCAGTAACCGAGCGAACCAATCATACCGGTGGCCAGGCCCGCGCCGTTGGTGAAGAACGTCGTGAAGAGCGGGATGTAGATGCCGTAAAAAATCGCCGCGCAGATGAGGAACAAGCGCAAGTTCCACGCCCAGCCCAACGCCAGCGACACGAGCAGCAGCACGATCGTCACGATCAGCGTCACGCCGGCATCCGAGCCGAAGAACACACCCGGCTCGAAGCCCGTCATCGGCGGCAAGTTGTAGTTCACGGGGTTATAGCCGAGACCGCGCACCGGCAGCGCGGCAAGCTGCGGCAGCACGAACAGGCCCAGCACGGCGATGACATCCACCGCCGCAAACTGGCGGAAACGCTCTTGTCCAAACGCCTGCGCGACCACCCACAATCCCAGCCCACCGGCGATGAGCGCGCCAAGCCAGGCCAAATCCGCGAGGCCTTCCGTGCTGGAGATGGGGCCGCTTTCGGGCGTCAGGCGTCCCGGCTCGGCCGGGGCTTGCACCTGCGCGCCATCCAGCGGCGAGATACCCAACCGGTCACGCGAAAAGAAAAGCAACACGCCGATCACAGCCGCGATGCCGGCGACGGCCAGCAAAATGAAAAACACTGAGCGCAAATCGGGCCGGGGCCATTCGGTCACAATCAACTCATACACGAAGAACAACCCGAGGAAGGCCATCATGATGGCGATGTAGATGAACGAGCTTTCCATCGTGGCGTAGAAGAGGGCGCTGACAGCGGCCAGCCCGTACAAATACTTCGGGGCGCGGCTCTCCATGTAATTGAAGACCATCAACGCCAGCAGCAGCCCCCACACCATCACATACGGTTCATCGCGAATGTAGCGCGCGTAATAGAGTTGATACGGGGAGATGAGCATGAGCAGCGCGGCGACCAGCGCGCCGGTGCGGCCCAGCCATTTGCGAAAGAAGTAACACAGCCCGACCGCCGCCACGCCCATGAGCGAGGTGGCGATGCGCGAGGTGAAGTCATCGTCGCCGAAGAGCCAGTAGGTGAAGGCCGTCAGGTGAAATTTGAGCGGCCCGTGCATCATGGGCGAGTGTTGATAGTTGCCGTTCTTGTACAAGTACCACGAGTATTGCGTGTGCAGGCTTTCGTCATGGCTCATCACCCGCGCGCCCACATCGTAGAAGCGCGTGACGAACGCGGCAATGATGAGCACAGCATACAGCGCCTTCTCCCAATCCAGCGCCAGCACGCGCCACAACGGGCGGTCGAGCACCGAGGGCTTGTCTTCAATCGCAACAGTCGTCATGTTCAACTCCCAAGTATGTTCACCGCTGAGCGCGCGGAGATCGCGAGGGTTTGCGGGGTGTTTCGCGGTTTCCTTTGTCTCCCGTTTTTCCTTCAGCTCCCTCGCGTTTCAACGCCCGCACTTCCCCATCCGTCAGTTCGCGCCACTCGCTCGTGCGCAGGTCACCCAATTCGAGCGAACCGAGACGCACGCGAATGAGCCGTTCCACCGGCAGGCCCAGCGTCGAACCGGTGTCACGGATTTCGTGCTTCTTGCCTTCCTTCATGATCACACGCAGCCATGTCGTCTCGTGCGCGCCGGAGTGCGGGCCGGATTCCTCCCGCCGCACCTTGGCCGGCTTCGTGCGGAAGCGCTCACCGGTTTCGCGATTTTCAAGCACGATGCCGCGCCGCCACGCATCAAGCCGCTCGCCGTCGGGCTGGCCCTTCACCAGCACGCGATATTCCTTGTCCACTTCGTAACGCGGATGCGTCAGCATGTTGGTGAGTTCGCCATCGTTGGTGAGCAGCATCACCCCCTCGCTGTCCAAATCCAGCCGGCCCACCGGATAGAGCCGGGCGTTACGGCGGATGCGTTCGGGGAGCAAATCCACCACCGTCTTGCGGTCACCCTGCGGCTCGAGCGACGACACGACGCCGCGCGGCTTGTGCAGCAAAATGTATAGCAACTTCGGCGGCGCGGCCAACTGTTCCCCATCGAGGGTGATGGTATCGCGAGCCGGGTCGGCTTTCTGCCCGAGCTGCGCACGCTGGCCGTTCACTTTGACCCGACCCTGCGTGATGAGGTCTTCGCACGCGCGCCGCGAACCGTGTCCGGCTTGCGCGAGGATTTTTTGCAATCGCTCTTCCATGCTGATCTTTACTCAGAACTTTGGAGCGCGATGGAAAACGCCGGTGCTCGTCCGTCGTTCCCGCGCAAGTGGGAACCCATTCCGCTGCGGTCTGGACACCCGCTTTCGCGGGTGTGACGAGGGAGCGCAAGAGATGTGTATAAAGATCAGCTCTTCCATGGGATTAACTGCCGTTAGGCGGGAGTGGGATGGGAACGGCGTCGGAAGAAGTGGCGGGTTGCGGCGTGGTTGTCGCGGCGGGCAGCGCCAGGCCAGCGACCGGGGTGCCGTTGGTGATGCGCGGCCCCGGCACGACGCCGGCCGTCACCGTCGGGTACACCAGCGCGTTGATCAGGCCGAATTGTGAGAACACAAAGAAGGCCGTCACCACGGTCAGGCTGGCCATCATCGGGCGCAGGGAGAGCGGGCGCATTAGAGAACCGCTTCGCGGTTCTCCCAGCGTTGGCGAAGCCAACGCCGCGCACACTCGCGCCCACGCCGCCGAGGTCGGGACGCGCACATCCTTCACCGCCGCCGCCAACGCTCGTAGAGTTGTATCGTCAGTCTGAGTCGTCATGCGTAATCACGCCCACTACCACGCCGCCAGTTCGTGTAGCGCGGCCTGCCATTCGATTTCGTTCACTTGTGTGTACCGCCGGATCGCTTCGATGCCAAGCCGTGCCCGTGATTCAGCCGTCTTCGGATTGCAGTTCAGGGCCTCGGCCACGTCTTTGAACCGCATCTCGCCGAGATAGCGCAACACGACCGCTTCGCGTAGAGGTGGTGTGAGGGCTTGAATCGCTTGCCACAGTTGTCGCCTC
>JBQTJD010000892.1:0-12201 GCA_052387475.1 Anaerolineales bacterium
GGGAGGAAGTGGCAATTGTGGATACGGGCGTGCCCGGCAACGGGAACAAGTTCGCCGCGGCGCTCGACACCGTTGGCCTGAAGTGGGATGCGGTGAAGCACGTCATCCTCACGCACTATCACGGCGACCATGTGGGCAGCATAGGCGAGGTGTTGGCTGCAGCAGAACAAGCTGTCGCGTACGCCGGCGCGGACGATATTCCGCTAATCGAGGCGCCGCGCGCCCTCACCGCCGTGGCCGACCAATCCGAAGTCTTTGGCTTGCAGATCATCGCCTCGCCCGGACATACGAAGGGACACATCTCGGTGTACGACCCGCTCGGCTCGGCCCTCATTACCGGCGATGCGCTCAACAACATCGGCGGGAAACTTTCGGGGCCGAACCCGGCGTACACGCAGGATATGGGGCTGGCGACTGAGAGCGCACGCAAGCTGGCCGCGCTGGCGTACGAGCGCGCTTACTTCGGGCACGGCTCGGCCATCGAGAGCGGCGCATCGCAGGCGATTGCGGCCATGTTCCCGCCCTAACGCCGCACCACACCTTCGCGCCAGGCGAACACAGCCGCCTGCGTGCGGTCGGCCAGGTGCAGTTTGCTGAGGATGTTGCTGACGTGGCCCTTCACCGTGTTTTCGCTGATCACCAGCTTAGCCATGATCTCGCTGTTCGATAGGCCACTGGCGATCAACTTCAAAATTTCCATCTCACGGTCGGTCAATTCAGCAAAAGGATTGACCGACTTTTCTCTGCTGCCCTGTACTTCCTGAATCACCCGCGCCGCCACGCGTGGATGCAGAGTAGCTTCGCCCCGAGCCGCGCGTTGAACGGCCTCCGCCAATTCCTCCATCTTCACGCTCTTAAGCAAATACGAGATCGCACCAGCGCGCAGGGCCGGGAAGATGTGGTCGTCGTCGTGATGGGAGGTGAGGACGACGACCTGCGTGCGCGGGCTGAGGCGCTTGATCTGTCGGGTGGCCTCCACGCCATCCATGCCTTCCATCAACAAATCCATCAGCACCACATCCGGCACGACTTCGGTGGCGCGGCGCACGGCCTCCGCGCCGGACTCGGCCTCACCCACCACGGCGAATTGGGGCCGGGCCTCCAGCGAGGCGCGCACCCCCTGCCGCACCACGGCATGATCGTCAACGATGAGAACGGTGATTGGCATTTTGGATTTCTGATTTTTGATTGCTGATTGTGATTGACTCGATGCTGGTCAGCAATTAGCAATTGCAGACAACGATGACGCGTGTGCCGCGGCCCGGCGCGCTGGCGAGGGTGAGCGTTCCGTTGGGCAATGTCGCCGCCCGCTCCTGCATCGAGTGTGTGCCCACGCCGACTTTACTGTGGGCGGGATCAAAACCACTCCCGTCGTCCTGAACCGTCAGTGTTATCTTGTTGGCGGCAAAGTCCAAAAGCACCTCAGCGTGCTCGGCGCGGCTGTGGCGGGCGACGTTAGCCAGCGCCTCTTGGGCGATGCGGAAGAGCGTGTGCTCCACTTCGCGCGGCAAGGCCCGCTGGCCCTTCACATTCACGCTGGCGGCGACGTTACTTTGACCTGACCAATCTTCCACGTAGCGCGTGAGGGCAACGGCAAACCCGGCCTCGCCCATCTCCGGCGGGCGCAATTCCAAAATCAAACTGGCGAGTTCCTGTCGCAGATTGTCGGCCAACTGCTCGGCGCGCTCAACGTGCGTCTCCGCCGCCGCCGGGTCGCGGCGAATGAGCGAGCGCACAGCATCGAGCTGGGCCGATAGGGCAAAGGCCTGCTGTTTGGCGCTGTCGTGCAGGTCGCGGGCCAGGCGGTTGCGTTCTTCGACCACCGCCAGGTCGCGCAGTTGTTGTTGTGTGGCGCGCAGTTCTTCGAGCAGTTGCTGGCTATGGCGGCGATTCAATTCCGATTGCCGCAGGGTGTACCCAAAGACGCCAGTCATGGAATACACGGCGGCGTTGAACAGGATCGTGATCAGCCCGTCAGCGCCCCTGCACCATACGGCAATCAGGCTGTTAACCAGAAAGAAGACCAAAATCCAGGCGATGGCGATCCGGCGCGGCAGGGTCATGGTAGCCTGGATGCCCAGGATGAAGAACAGGAAATTGAACGCGTCGCTGGCGCCAGATAGGATAAGTAGGCCGGTGACCAGCGCCGTCTGGATTGTGAAATAGGTGCCGACCCTGCGCGGGGTGATGGCGGCCCGATATCCCCAGGCGTGTACCAGGCCAAAAGCGAGGCAGATCAACGTAACACTGACACGCGCCGGGATGCCTGGCAGAATGGCGAAGCCGACGCCCCACAAGACGATCAGCGCCAAATAGACTGCCAGATTGAGCGGGCGCGAGTTGCTGAGTTGGATCACCTCGTCGTCGGTCATGGGCTTCGGTGCGCTATTGTAATCAATCTGCCGTTTGGTCAGGGTCGGGGTATTTTCGGAGGTTTGTTGAGCGGCGCTGTTGAGAGCGCTATTACGTTTGCACTGGTTCCGTTCGCGAGAGGCGTGCCGGGCCTGCGATGACGATGATGACGATGGCGGCGGCCAATTCCAGTAACACAATTACCATGTACGCGCCCATGTTTTCGCCTGAGGTCGTGTTCGCAACCGGCAGAAAAATACCGACCGTGTTGATGGCCGCGTGGCAAATGGCAACCAGCAACAGGCTGCCCCGCGTGCTGTTGTACAGCCAGGTCAGAATCACGGCGAACGCCAGGGTGTGGAGCATGAACCAGCCGAAGGCAACGAGGTCGAAATGCGAGAGGAACTTCGGCAAATGCCATAGGCCCCAGATCACGCCCAGGATCAGGGTGGATGCCAGTGCGTTGTAGCGGGCCTGCAAGCGTGGGAGGACAAAGCCGCGCCAGCCAATTTCTTCCCCATTGGCGATGAGGTCAATCAGAAAGAACGGCAGGACGAACAATGGCAAATTGGCAGACTCCCCGAATAGCTTGTATGCCATGATCTTGCTGAAGTCGGGCGACACACGCGTAAAGGCGGCATGCAGGTAAACGCCCACAATATATAAAGCGGGCATAAGGCCAAACGCTACGAGATACCACTGCCAGCCGGTGCGCCAGTGCAGATAGCGTTTCAAAAGCGAGACCACGCCCTGTTTGCCCAGGGTCAACCCCGTCACCATGACCGAGGCGAACACAAATCCCCAGCCCAGGAAGAGATAGACGACAAACGGAAACTGGATCGGCAACATGCCGGAATTTGCCAGGTCAATTGGCCACGTGAAAAGGAACATCAGAACTATACCGAGGGCCAGCGAATGGCGTTTGAGAAACTCTGAGGCGGGGATGGCGGTGCTGACGATGGACATGTGATTCTCCTGCGAGTGATAGGGACAGGATAGATCACAGGCCGGTGATCGTCGCGCCTCCAGGGTGGGGTCTTTGTCCGATACCAGGGTGGGGACCATACGGAACCGCTTGCGTCAGGCCAGCACTTGGCTGACGGTCACTTTAACCGCGAACGAGCGAGCAACACCGCGACTACGACAATCGAGACGACGAGCATCACGGTGACGGCCAGCCCGCCCTCCGGGCCGAACGCGCCGCCGGTGATCAAGTCCGGCCCGGCCTCCTGCAAATTCCACAGGATTGGGCCGGCATCGTCGTTCCCGCTCACCTGCATCCCAAACACATTGCCCTGCGCTCAATTCCACACCGCATGTTGCGCGGCGATGCCCCACAGCCCGCCCTCCCTCAACGCGTACAGCGCGGCGAACAGGCCAAACAAACACAGGTTGATGAAGGGCAGCAGGCCGACGTTGGGGTTGAGCAGATGCAGCACGCCGAACAGCGCCGACGACACGAGCACGCCGAGCCACGGCCTGTAGCGCGCGCCGCACCACGCCAGCACCGCCGCTTGCGTGCGATGGGTGAGCAGGCGAGAGCAGTTTTACATGAAGAATGGGGGGCTAGTGCAGACGTAGTTCTCGAATTTGCCGAATGGCTCGTCGCTCATCGCCAGGACGACGAACGAATCAATTTGATAGCCTCGATCCAACAGATATCGGACAGCGGCCTGATTGATCATCGGTAGTTCCATGCCAAAGTGGCTTTCGCCTTTGGCGGCCGAGTCGCTCTCGGCGTGTGCCAACACCGCCGGAAAGTCGGCGTCGTTCAACAGCGCCATCGGCCCGGCACCTTTGCCCAAATAACTGTATCCCACTATCTGCCCGCCGCGATGCCACAGATAGCCCTGGCGATCGTCGAGCAGAAATTGATGATCAACATTGCGCCGAAAGCCGAACAATGTTTGATCAATCTTGCCCAGAGCGGGGATAGTTGACGGCGTCGCCGTTGCTGGTTGGCAGGTCAGGTCTGTTTCCACTGTCACTTTTTCGGGTGTGCGATAGAGGTATTGGATGGTGAAGCGGGGATAGACCCCGCCCTTGAGGTAGCGCGCCTGCGCCCGTATGTCGGTGGTCGCCAGAATAAGTTTGCGTTGCGCGCCGTTGGCCGGAAAGACCCGGGCAAATAGATCACGCCCCACGCCGCCCGATTGATGGCCGGGCAGGACAAAGAACTCGGTCAGTTCGCGCACACCGTCGTTGAGTGTGGAGCGCGCATAACCGACGACACGCTCGTCGTTCTCGGCGACCCAGAAGTGTTCGGCGGTGCGGGCCAGATGCTCGAACAACGACTGGCGGCGCTCCCAAGCCTCGGCCACAAACTCGGGGTCGGCCCAGACGTTATCGCTGGGCGGCATGCCGATGCGGGCGCAATAATCGCCGAGCGAACGGGTAAAGACCTCGAAGATCGCGCGGGAGTCGGTGAGGGCGCCCGGGCGGAAGGTGGTGGTCATGCGCGGCTCCTGTAACGTGTCCGGCGATCACTTTCGGATCACGTACCAGTTGTTCTGAATATCGTGCGCCAGTTGATTGGTCTCGATGGATCGGAAGCCGGCTTTCTGAAGATACTCGCGCGTCTTCTCCTCGCCCCACATCGCGCCCAACCCTTCGCCGCCCTGCGCCAGCGACACCGTCATGCAGTGCATGGTCGAGACGGCGTAGATAAACGTGCCAATCGGATGCCCGATGTTGTTGTGCACGTGACTCGATCCGCGAATGTCCTGCATCAGATACAGCCCGTCCGCTTTGAGCGAGCGATGAATGCCTTTTAGCACGTTGAGCGGTTGGCCTTGATCATGGATGGCGTCGAAGGTCGTGATGAAGTCGAACGCCCCAGGCTCGGCGCTCTGATCGAAAGTGCTCAGATCGCGTATGGCGAACTCGACGTTCCGCAGACCGTTTTGGGCGGCTTCGGCGCGCGCCGCCTTGATCGCTTCCGGTGAAAGGTCCAGCCCAACGAACCGGCTGTTGGGGTATAGCCCGGCCAGCCGATTCATGATCCGGCCGCTGCCGCAGCCCACGTCTAATACGCGGATGCCCTTCGCGAGTTGATCGGTCAGGCCCGACACCAGAGGCAGGATGTGCGACTCGAGCGAAGACAGCACCGATTGCCCACTGTCCTCGGCCATCACAGCGTGGAAGCGCGGAAACTTTTCATAGGGGACGCCGCCGCCTTTCTTGAAACACTCGACGATGTCATCCTCCACGCCGCCCATCACGGCGATGTATTGGGCGAACACCGCGATGTTATCGGCCCCGGCGGCACGGGTGAGGAATGCGGCATGTTCCGCTGGCAATGAGTAGCGGGCACTGGTGGGATCAACCTCTACCACGCCGGATGTGATCATCGCCCCCAGCCACTCACGCACGTACCGTTCGTTCAGTCCGGCTTTCTGCGCGATCTCAGGCGAGGTGGCGGGAGGCAGATCGCGCATGGCATCGAACAGGCCGGTTCGGTGGCCGATGGAGGCCATCAGGCAAAGGGAGCCGTAGTTGAGCGACGTCAGGAATTGCCCGGCGAAGGCTTCGGCTTTGGCGGCATCGAACTCAGGGTTTTGCATAGTTGCAGACATGATCTTCATCTCCTATGTTTGTGATAGAGCGTTTAACGCCATTCCAGACAGTGACTGACCTCTCGTCAAAGGGGAGTCCGCCCAACGCCAAAAAGCACGCGATTGCGGCTTGGCGAGACTACCTTCAACGCCAATGTGACCCACAGGCACAACCAACTTCACAAAACGGCAGGGTAGCAATTCGCGTGCATTCTTATTGTTGGGCGGCTTACCGCGAAAACGAAATGCCTCATCGGGGAATTGGCGATTCACCGCTTAAAAACCCGTTCAGCTTTTCTTCTATCTGTCAGCCACGAATACACCCTTCGGCGACTGACGTTGAGATGAGTGCCTCACCAAATTGAATCCTTATCGTGATTATTCTCCTGTTCTGTTCAAGCTACCTGGCTTGATATTGGCTTCTGCGCTCGGAAGTTGGATGGGCAGAAGTCCCCACTGTCGAGTACTTCTATCATTGCCCGATGCCATTGAACCGATTCATTTGCTTCCTGTTCACCGCTTAAGGCGACAATTTGAGTCCAGAATTCCCCTGTCTTTCGGCCAAGTTCTCGACGGGCTTCTTCGCGGTACCAGGCATTCTGGTTCCTGACCCCGATGTTGGCAAATCCAAAGGTCTTGAGCGATTCGGCAGTCTCGCTCAGGCTGGCAAGATAAAATGAATGCGGGGAATCTCCAGTAGCCGTAAAATCAACCCATCGTTGTAGCGAAGCCGAGATCGGCCCATCTGCTCTGAGCCAGTCACTCGCGACAATCCAGCCTCCTGGTCGAAGCACGCGAAAAGCTTCCGCGAATAGTGCTTCTTTATCATGCACTTCAACTAAGGCGTCTTTCGAGAAGACGATATCAAACGACATGTCTTCGAGCGGTAACACGCCGGACTGTACTAAGTGGAACGAAATATAGTTATCCAAGGAGGCAGATGCAACTGCCTGTTTAGCTCGGTTCACATTGCCTTGATTAACGTCTATCCCCACAACCCGCTTTGCCTTGAAAGTATTGACTAACTCGATACTTGGGCCGCCGATGCCGCAGCCAAGGTCGAGCACTTCTTGCCCAGTAATATTCACCCCTTCTAAAATTCGGGCAACGGCTTCTGGTCCGCCAGGCGAGAGAAAGCCTTGCCCCCAATAAAGCTGTACCTGTGTCACGAGAGTTTCGGGGTAGGGCTCTGGCGAAGCTTTACGAGGATCCATATCAGATGTCGTTGTACTCATAATTTATCTCCTTTATCAAACGGTAATAAGTAGATGTGGCCCAACACGGCGATGTATTGGGCAAACACCGCGATGTTATCGGCCCCGGCGGCGCGGGTGAGGAATATGGTTGCTCCTCGAGTGATGATTGCAGCCACTATACAACCAGACGAAGGCGACCGCATTCGCTGAATTACCGTATTTGGCTGTGGGCGTTACCGTATTTTGCAGGGAGGGTTGGAGTTGGCCGAGGAAGTGAGGGCGCGCAGTAATGGCTCAATCCAACAAGCCAAGTTCGCTCGCTTTCCTCACGGCTTCGGCCCGGGTGCGGCAGTCGAGGCGGGCTAGGAGACTGCCGACGTGCATATCCACCGTGCGCGTGCTCAGCACCAGTTCGCGGGCGATCTCCTGATTGGTGAAGCCCTGTGCGATGAGGCGAACGATCTCGATCTGGCGGCGAGTGAGGCCGCCTTGTTCGAGTTGCCGGGCCGCGCGCTGGCCGAGATGTTTGACGATTGACTCGCCGAGCGCCTCGAGTTCCTGGACGATTCGCGCCACGAGCGGTCTTGCGCCCAGTGTATTTGCGGCGCGGTAGGCGTTGATGAAATGTGAGACGGCGGCTTCGGGCTGACCCAGTTTGGCCCGGGCCACGCCCAGTCGCCACTCGGTCTCCGCGTGCTCCAACGGCACTTCCAGGTTGGTCAATAACTCCAGCGCCTTGCCGAACTGCTCGGTCGCCCGCGCCGCGTCGCCTTCGAGCAGGGCGGCTTCGCCTAGAGCATGAGCCAGCCCGGCCAATGCTTCGGGATTGCCGGTGGCGGCAGACATCCTCGCCAGCCCATTGGCGCACTGACGCACAGCGGCCCCATCGCCGCGCAGGGCGAAGAACGTGGCCACCCAGCGCAGCGCCGGAATGGAGTCGTGGCGTTCGTCCACTTCATCCCGGAGCGCGATCAAGGATCGGCAATGTTCAGCAGCCAAGTCGTTTGCCCCTTCCAGTTCGTCCACGACCGCTAATCCCCACAGGCAATACGGCTCAACCGCAGCCTTTTCCAACCGCCGCACTTCATCCAACCACTCCAGGATCAGCTTGCGGGCGCGGCGAGCCTCGCCGCGCTGGGCGTAGATCATCCCGCTCATTCCTGTGGCAACGGCGCGCGCCCAGCGCGGCGCATCTTCCGAAGCGATAACCGCCTGGCCGAGAGTGATGGCCCGTTCCCACTCCCCGGTCTGGAACAACACGTACGTGAAACACCCCAGGCAATGTTGCTTCTGCGGCGAGAGACCCTGGCTCTGGCAGAAATCAATGGCGGTTTCGTAGGCCTTGCGTTCAGCCCCATAATCGGACGCATATTCATAAACCGATGCCAGACTCTTGTGCACTTCGGCGGCAGTTCCGATCAGCGCGTGCTCCAACGCCAGGGTCAACCCAGTTCGCACCAGGTCGATCCCGGCCTGGTATTGGCCTTGCAGGGCAAGAAACTCACCCTGATAGGCGAGGGCGATCGCAGTCAAATCCGGCCGATTGGCTTGCCGAGCTTCTTCCACGGACAATGCCGCCATTCGTTCGGCGGCTTCCAGACCACTCGCACCATACACATGCCAGACGATGGCGATTCGCTCGGCGGCGGCCTCGCCGGGCAGTCTGCTCTGGGTGAACGCCTCGGCGGCGGATTGCCGTGCGGCGACGGCCTGCTCGCGCGCGTTCTGTAATTCGTAGACCGTGGCCAGTTGTCGTTGCGTTTCGGCAAAACGGCGCAAGTCGCCGCTTTGCCTGCGGCCCTCGGCGGCTTCGCGCCAGGCCCGCGCGGCCTCGCTCGGCATGCCGCTCAACTGCGCGCACTGGCCGAGTTGATCGAGCGCAACGAGGCGTCCGGCTTCGTCTTCGCCCTCCGGCCACAGTTCGAGCGCGCGTTGCGCGGCGCGGGCCGCATCGCGATAAGCGTGAACACCGGAGGATTTTTGGGCAGCGATGATCAGGGCCCGGCGCGCTTGATCGTTTTCGCGCGCGGCCAGCCAGTGCTCGGCCACCACCTCGGCGGGCGCTTTGCGCGCGGCCAGCGCCGAGGCAATTTGGCGATGCAAGGCGCGGCGGCGCGTCCAGGTGATTTCGCCATAGATGGCCTCGCGGGTAAGGGCGTGCCGGAACGCGGCGTGGCCCGGTTCCCGCTCGACGATCAGGTTGCGTTCCAGCAGCGAATCAAGTCCCTCGTCGGCACCCGCCAGTTCCGTCACGATCTCCAGATCAAAACCCAAACCGATGGCCGCAGCGATCTCGATCAGGCGGCGCGCAGACTCGGCCAAGCCGTCCAGCCGCAACAACACGGCATCGCGCAACGTGTCCGGGATGGGCACCTCGGCTCCGGCGATCAGTTCCATTCCCGCTTTGCCCGTTTGCAGTCGGCGGCCGGCAACGAGGCCGCCTGCCAGTTCTTCCACGAACAGCGGCAGGCCCTGCGTGCGGTCAAACAGCATCGTCGCCAGCGCCGGACCCGGTTCTTGATTCAACACGCGCGCGGCCAGTTCAGCGGTGGCGTCGCGGTCGAGCGGCTCCACGGCAATCTCGCGCAACTGCCGCGCCCGCCGCAAATCGTGGCGCAGTTTGCGAATCGGATGCCCGCGCGGAATCTCGTCACTGCGATACACACCAACGATCAACAGGCGCGCTTCGGCCAACTCGCTGGCCAACGGGGGCAACAGCTCCAGCGTCGCATTGTCCGCCCATTGCAGGTCATCGAAGAAAAGGACGGCTGGGCCAGCACGTGCAATGGTCGCTAACGCACAACGGATGGATTCAAAAAGCGCGGCCCGATCACCTTCGGCGGGCGCAAGGCCAAGTTCGGGGAGGATGAGCGCGAGGTATTTGATGAGCAGGCGGCACGGCGCGAAGCCTTGGGGCGCGAGACGGAGATAGGCGCGCAGTGCGGCGATGAGGGGGCCGTACGGCGGGGTGGAATGTTCGCTGGCCGCGCCGCTCAACGTGAGCAAGCCGCTGCACTTCAAGCATTCGTCGGCCAGGCGCGTCTTGCCCACGCCGGCTTCGCCCGCGAGCAACAACAGCCCACCCTTTCCGGCGCGCGCGGAGTAGAGGGCATGGCTGAGTTCGGCCCATTCGCGTTGGCGACCGATCAGGCCGTCAACAAGGCTGTGTGCGTCTGTCGCCTGGGACACGGAGGCAAGTGTAGTCGCCGAGAGCGAGGCCGTCAAAAGGCAAAGATCACCATCAGCAAGCGCTGGCCGATTCGACTAAATCGGGCGGGCGAAGATGAAGCGCCAACCATACGTGGCCTCGCGCAATATTGTGGAATTGTGAAACCTCCGCACCACGCCAGCCCGCCAGATTGGGTGCGGTTGGCGCATGCATTGAAACTTACGTGACAGGAATCGTAGCCCGCTTCCGTAGCAGCACAGCGAGCACTGCAATCGAAACAACGAGCATCACGGTGACGGCTAGCCCACCCTCGGGCCCGAACGCGCCGCCGGTGAGCAAATCCGGCCCAGTCTCCTGCAAATTCCACAGGATTGGGCCGGCATCGTCGTTCCCGCTCACCTGCATCCCAAACACATTGCCCTGCGCCCAATTCCACACCGCATGTTGCGCAGCAATGCCCCACAGCCCACCCTCCCACAACGCGTACAGCGCGGCGAACAGGCCAAACAAACACAGGTTGATGAAGGGCAGCAGGCCAACGTTGGAGTTGAGCAGATGCAACACGCCGAACAGCGCCGACGACACGAGCACGCCGAGCCACGGCCTGTAGCGCGCGCCGATGACGTTCATCAGCCAGCCCCGTGTAAGGGTTTCCTCCGCCGCGCCCTGCACCGCCCAGCCGAGGGTGATGACCAGCACCCCGCCCAGCGCGAGCCAGCCCTCGAATTGTTCGCGGCCCGGCTCAGGCGCAACCCACCCGAACAGCGCCGGCGCACCCATGACGAGCGCAAACTGCGCGAGGCCGATGAGCAGGCCGCGCCCGTACTTCATCAATGCGCCATCACGCTCAAAGCCCAAAGTCCAAAATGGGCGCTTCTCGAACCACTTGAGCCACGCCCACAGCAAGACAAAGATGAAGCCGAAGCTCGCAATCAATATCGCGCCGACGGCCAGGCCGTGCACGAAAGGCGCGTCGTGCGGGATGCCCTTGTCGCCGAATACGGCCACGAAGACCAGCAGCAATGGCACGCCGCCGATGAGTTGCGCCGCGAACACGAACGCCACCGCGAGCGGGAGGGCCAGCACGATGTGCGGCAGGCGCTTGGCGGTGCGGGCAAGCTCAAACAAGCGGTTGGTGAAAGCAAAGAATTGCATAGTGTGTTTACCCTTGAGACAAGGATAACAGCCTTTTACACTTCACTGGTCATCGCTGAATTGCGGTGAGACCTGCGAATCTGCGGAACTCATATAGAATTGGCGCATGCCCAAACACCCACTGGCTGAAGTTTTGGTTTTCCGCCGGAAAGCTTTACGGCGGAAGCCAAACGTGCGCGCAAACACAGGCTTTGCCCGTATAACAATCGGGTCCCTTCGTGCACCAAGGATAAAGCCAGAGACCCGCTCGGTGTTTGCACCATTCATGACGGCAATGAACTGGCGATTACTTGCCCGATTCGTTTCCGGCAGGATTGGTTGATTGCGGAACATGCGGCGGATTTCTTTTTCCCGAAAGATAGCCGTTGGACAACGCTGACCGAAGTGCGATTGGATGATCGAAATGGCAAGTCAGCCGGAAATATTGATGTAGTGCTGGTATCGTATGATGACCGTGGCCGGCTCTTGGATTTTGGAGCGTTGGAAGTTCAAGCCGTTTACATCTCCGGCAACGTTCGTCAGCCTTTTGAGCGATACATGCAAGCGCCAGAGAAAATCAAAAAACTCGACTGGTCTGGCAACTCCCTGTATCCACGCGCCGATTATCTCTCCTCATCACGCAAGCGGTTGGCGCCGCAACTTATCTTCAAAGGCGGCATTCTCCAATCTTGGAAGAAAAAACAAGCAATTGCGATGCATAGCGCGTTCTATAAAACTCTTCCGCAATTGCCAAAGGCCAAACAAGCAAAAGCCGATATTGCCTGGTTGATCTATG